>CAZZDI010000224.1:0-4012 GCA_964653155.1 uncultured Flavobacteriaceae bacterium
CTATAGCTAAATCTACATAAAATGTCATGCTGACGAAGGAAGCATCTCATTTATATTTTTATAGATTCTTCACTTTACTTCGACTTAAGCCTGTATCGAGCGGAGTCGAGATGCTCAGTACAGGCGTTCAGAACAAACAATTACATTATGTCAAACTATTCAGATTTAGCTATACAAAACTTGATTTTTTTAGAACATTTTTAAAGTAGATTGGGCACTTATTTCCTTAAACAGACAAAATAATTTTAAAACGGAAGGTACCCCGTTAATCCCTACCTACTCATCCTCCGCTCATTATGCCATAATACAATAACCTCACCTTCAAAGCATATGTTACATATATGGCATAGTTTGAAACATTTGTTTTATTCGCTTCTCGTATTTCAATATAGCTTTACTTCCCGTAAATATCTGTCGAAATATGAAAAACATTTACACCTTAAAATTCATTATTCTTTTCCTCTTTTTGCTGGGCGCGGTTGGCTGCTCTAAAGATCCATCAAACGACAAAAAGGAAAACGGCGAATTAGATCCCGACGATTATTACATAAGCATAGACTACAAAAGCATATATGGGGATATACTTATGGAATATGATGGCGACGACAATATCCAGGCCAATTACGGGTACTCTGGCGCCGGAATAATTAATTACAGTAGTAGCGAAGAAGATTTTATAGTATACGCTACAGACTATGCGACGTTGTACGCAAGTTGAGTAAATTGAGAAAACAATAAAAACAATAGATATGAAAATTAACAGACAAAGTATTCCAGTGGCTATGGAAGGACCTGGAACTGTAATGCGGACTCAAGACAACTTTGGAGGAATGACAATTTGCTTCAATGAATTACCGAAAGGAACGGATTTTACACCATTACTTAATGGTCTGGACAACGATAGTTGTCACTGTCCTCATTGGGGGTATGTGATGAGTGGAAAAATGCTCGTGAAATATGATAGTGGAAATGAAGAGATTCTTTCAGACGGCGACATTTATTATCTACCAAACGGACATACTGCAATCGTCCAAGAAGACATAAAATTAATTGAGTTTAGTCCTTCAAAGGAATTTGGAGAAGTTATGGCACACGTTGGAAAGAAAATGGCTGAATTAGGAGGATAAAAACCTGCGTACAACAATGTATAACCGCAATTACGGCGGATTCGACTTCGTCCGAATCCACTCGAAATTGCTAACGTCAGTGCTTAACCGAATAAATATGAGACCGTTAACACAATATGCTGAAGCCAAAATAAAAGGCCGCGTTCAAGTAAAAAAGCACATCCACTAAACAAAGAAAAAAATAGTAATTAAAATTATATACAACATGAAAACCAAAAACCACTTAAAAGCATTCAGTTTGTTACTCATTTTAACCATGGGAATATCAAGCTGTTCCGACAACAACAATGATGATGATAATCCTGCTGGGCTTTGCAATGAATTACTGTCCATGTCCACCGATTTTTCAAACAGCCTCAACGCGTTCCAGTCTGCCCCTTCAGCAGCAACCTGCAACAGTTTACGAAGTTCTGCGCTCGAATTTATTGATGCTGTGCAAGCTTGCCAACAGTTTGCCGAGCAATACGGAAGTTTGGAAGAAGCCGCACAACAATGGTTGGAGTTGGATTGTTCTGAAGGATTTTGAGAATAAACCAACCTGATTATTGAATTTTGGAACATTTCCTCTTAAAATAAAAGCTAGAGGATGTGCTTTTTAAAACCCTACTTGAAAAAACAGAAAAGTTATGAAAACGAAAATACTCTTTACAGCTCTATTGGCACTTTGCTTGGGCATGCCCGTACAGGCACAGTTTTTAAAAAAGCTGAAACAAAAAGCTGAGCAAGCTGCCGAGCGTACCATTTTACGAAAAACAGACGAAGTAGTAAGCAAAAAAACAGAAAAAACCATTGACGATGCCACCACCAAAAAGGACAAATCAAAAAACAACTCAAAAGAACCCGAGCAGGCAACAGGTACTTTAGAACCTGCTAACGCCGCCTTAAACAAAAACACCGAAGCCAAAAAAGCATTTTACAAAGAAGATGTTATTATTAAAATGCACGAAAATGGCAACCTCAACCAAACCCAGTTTTTTGATGCCGAACAAGTGGCTGTGCGTTCAACACAAAGCAACATGCCCAAACCCAGTTATATTGATAGTGAAGGCTTTGTTTACACTTTTCAGGATGGCGAATATACCAAATCATCAATCATAGCCTTACAAAGTCAGGGCATGATGATACCCACCATGATGCTGGAAGCTTACAAATTACCGCCAGAACCGGTTATGGCCAATTTGCAAAAGCAAACCGATTTGGGCATGACGGCAAACCCGTTCAACGGCATTGTAGAATTCGCTTTTATATATGAACCCGAACATTTTAGGTATGAAGATTTCAAGGAAAGCAAACAAACCTTACGGGGAAAGACCTATACCAAATTCGATTTCCTTAACGAGCCCGGTTACGAAGGCAGTTACGTTCTTTTTGATGACCAAGATCGTTTGGTGGAAGTATTCACTAAAAAGGCGGATACTGGGCAATCTTCCGGTGCTTTCGATATGAGTATGACACCTCCCGGCGAAAGCCTTTTAGTTTACAATTACCAACCCGTAACGGTACAGCTACCACAAGCTAGGGAAGTAAGAGCACAAGGGCAAGGCCTTATGGAGGGTGTAATGAAAAATATTGTAAAAGGCGGAAATCAACCCAAAGATGATATTGATGAAGATGATTATGATACCAGTAATTCTAAAGGACAAGTTAAATCGGTTAAAACAGCCTTAAAAAACCATAAAGTTAAAGCAAGTGATTTACCCGATTCTTACAACTTCGACTGGCAACTACAAACCGAAATGGTTCTAAACACCAAGAAAAAAGAAACTATGGATATGACCTTTTTAATAAAAAAAGGGGCTACATATCAAGGCACAAAAATAAGTAGTCCTGAAAACAAAAATATGGGCAATACCATCATGCTGTTCGATTCAAACTTAAACACAATGGTGATGTTCATGGATACCCAAGGTTCAAAATTCCTGCAAATGTTCCCCATTCCCGACCCCGGAAATAGCACTGAAAAAATAGACAGCTACAAAATTTCTGATTTGCCATCAAAAACCATTATTGGCTACAACTGCAAAGGGCTGCAATTTGAAGACGACAGGTACATCATGAAAATTTACCATACCACCGAAGCTGATATCACACTTGCCAATTTTTTAAATTTTGGTGGCCAAAAAAAGATGGATTTTCCTGATATAGATCCGAAAATCACAAAGCAATTCGCCAACGGATTGATTATGGAAATGGATATGGAAGACAAAAAGAAACCGAAAAACAATATCAGCATCACTGCCAAATCCTTAACAAAACAACAAACCACAATAAAAAAGAAAGACTATCAGGAAATGAACTTTTTTTCTGGAATGACGGGAAATTAAAATTCCACAAAAAAACAAAGCAATGTGTATTATGAAAACATTATTAAGATTAACATTCTGCATCTCTTTGTCCTTATTGTTTCTATTACCATTGGCCTGTAGTAAAGATGATGACAAAAATAACGAAAAGCCTACAGGTGAATCTTCAGAATGCAGCCAAATTGAACTTGATGTTCAAACTATTTTTCCTACTGGAGAGGTAGTAGTTAATGGCATTGAAGAAAACCTTAAAGACAATTTAATTGTCGAATATTGGTACAACGATGTCTTTACCAATGTGGCAACCTCTTTAGGAACGAATGAAAACGACGAACCATATATAGTAGTACCTGTACATCCCGAATTCCCGTTAAAAGGCGGTGAAATACAAGTGGTTTTTAAAGACTTAAACGGAAAAATGCTGTGTTTGCCAAAATCATTAACAATTGCTGAGCTACCCAAGGCAGATGGCTATACCGATCAAGTTACATTAGGTTTACAAAACCTATTGAAACAACGTACCGATTTTTTAAATATTGACGAAGCCACGCTGTCTGGTGACCTCGCCAATATCCAGCCTAC
>CAZZDI010000225.1:0-3959 GCA_964653155.1 uncultured Flavobacteriaceae bacterium
GGGTGGGGCGATGCCGGCTTGCCAGACCTGCACGGCATGTACTGGTCTGGAAACAATTCGTTTTCAGAAGCCATGTATTACAGGTTGGCCCAAGAAGTGTCATTCTGCAACTCGTTTATCGCAAACGCTACAAGTTTAACAGATGACGTTGTAACCCAATATATTGCCGAAGCCCGTTTTTTAAGAGCTTTTGCTTATTACAACCTTATCGACTTTTACGCCAGCGTGCCTTTGGTAACAGCCGTATCAACCGAATTGCCCGAACAGGCATCCAGAACAGATTTGTTCAATTTTGTTGAATCTGAACTGTTGGAGATCCAAAATCTTTTGGCCGAATCGGGCACAAACGAATATGGCCGGATAGATCGTGTAGCCGCTTGGGCACTGTTATCAAAACTGTACCTGAACGCCGAAACTTGGATCGGGGAAAACAAATATTCAGAATGCATCACCTACTCCAACCAGGTTGTAAATTCTACCTATTCCATCAACACAAACGACGCCAACGGCAACGGCACCGCTTACGACGAATTGTTTTTGGCCGATAACGACAGCAACGGAGCGCAGAACGAATTTATTTTTACCGCTAATTTTGACGGAACAAAATCTACTACGTACGGCGGCACCACATTTTTGGTACATGGCTCCATTGGCGGCAGCATGGTAGCTAGCGACTATGGCGTTAACGGTGGCTGGGGCGGTATGCGCACCACAAAGGCATTGGTTGAGAAATTTGACGCCAATGACCTGAGGGCCATGTTCTATACCGACGGCCAAAGCTTGGAAATTTCAGATATAAGTACTTTTGAAGACGGTTATGCGGTAACCAAGTTTAAAAACATCGACTCGAACGGAGACCAAGGCAACGACCCCAATGGCGAGTTTGCATCAACCGATTTACCGTTAATCCGATTGGCCGAGATTTACTTAAATTACGCCGAAGCCGTTGTTCGCGGTGGCTCTGGAGGAGATTCTGGCACAGCGGCAACCCTGGTAAACCAATTAAGAGCGAGAGCCTTTGGTAATACCTCCGGAAACATTTCTGCCGGAAGCCTAACCCTCGACTTTATTTTAGACGAGCGCTCAAGGGAACTGTATTGGGAAGGACAAAGAAGGACCGATTTGGTGCGATATGATTATTTTACCACAGGCACATACTTATGGCCATTTAAAGGCGATGTTTCCGAGGGCACTTCCGTAGGTAGCTATAGGGATATTTTCCCCATACCTACAAGTATCCTAACAGTTAACACCAACTTAACCCAAAACGACGGATATTAAAAAAATTAAGATTATGAAAACTATTTTAAATATATGTTTAGTACTGTTAAGCTTTGTTTTCACCGTAACATCCTGTGACGACATTAGCTACGACCCCGTACTAAGCCCAGATGCCAATACGGTTGCCAGCCTTTCAACAACTGCGGTAACGCTAACGCAAGATACAGAATCTGAAACCGCCGTAACCGTATCGTGGAACCAGCCCGAGCTTGGCTTTAATTCTGCCACAATTAACTATCGGGTGCTGCTGAGCTTGGATAGTGACGATTTATCAAACGCTCAATCTTTTACAGTAGTTACTGCCCTTCAAGACGAAATAACCGGGCAAGAGCTTAATACCAGGCTCATAAACTTAGGCCTGGAACCCGAGGTTGAAGCTACCGTATATGTTACTGTAGAAACCATTTTAAGCACGGTAAATTCATTATACTCAGAGGCAGTCGCACTTTCGGCTACACCTTACGCATCCATTTTAGACCTATCAACCACTTGGGGAATTGTAGGCGACGCCGCACCTAACGGATGGGATGGGCCAGATGCCCCTTTTTACCAAACTGGCACCAATAATGTTTTTGTTGCCTATGTAACCTTGGGTGATGGTCAAATTAAATTTAGGGAAAATAACGACTGGGCATTGAATTACGGCGATACTGGCGTTGATGGCACTTTGGAAGAAGGTGGAGAAAATATTGACATAACTGCCGGAACCTACAAAATAACCATCAATTTAAACGACCTAACCTATTCCATTGAAGACTATTATTGGGGCTTGGTTGGCGATGCTACGGCAAACGGATGGGACGGCCCAGACATGGCGCTTGAATACGACCCAACCTCGGACCAATGGAGGGCCTTAGTTTCCTTAGGGGCCGGCGCAGTAAAATTCCGACTGAACAACGATTGGGGGCTAAATTACGGTGATTCTGAGGCTGACGGCACTCTAGATAGTGGTGGAGACGACATAATTGTTACTGCCGGAAACTATTTAGTAACCATGAACCTTAACGATTTAACCTATACGTTTGAAACGATAGATTTGTGGGGAATAGTAGGTGATGCCACACCCAACTCATGGGACGGGCCAGACATTGCCTTAAAGCTCGATTATACAAGCGACGGCAATGTTTGGTACAACAACAGTTTTGATTTAACCGATGGCAGAATAAAGTTTAGAACCAACAACGATTGGGCCCTAAACTACGGAGACACCGATGCAGACGGCACTTTGGACGATGGAGGCGATGATATATCAGTGACTGCGGGAAATTACTCCGTCACCATAAATCTTGAAGAGCTAACCTATACCTTGGTTGAAAATTAAAATAATAAAAAATCACGAAAAGGCTGTGGATTTACTACAGCCTTTTTTTTACAAAATATAAAACAGACTATGAAAAAATTATACGCACTTTTTTTATTATTTACATCTGTCATTTATGGTCAAGTAGTTACCACATCCCCTACCATCCCAACTGCCACAGATGCTATTACGATTACATTTAATGCTGTTGGAACCGAATTAGAAGGCTATATAGGCGATGTATATGCGCATACCGGAGTCATAACTACGGCTTCAACAAGTAATACCGATTGGAAGCATATTATAGGAAGTTGGGGAAATAATACCACACAACCAAAGTTAACCCGAACTGATACAAACACCTATCAATTAGCCATATCACCTGATATATCAACTTTTTACAGTACAACAATTGGAGAAGTTGTTACCCATATTGCTATTGTGTTTAGAAACAGTGCAGGAAATGCCCAGTCTAGACCCGATATTTTCATTCCTATCTATGCCGAAGGCTTAAATGTCACCATTACAAACCCAAATAATGAAGTAGTTTATAATTTAAACGACAACATTACCATTAGTGCTGCATCAAGTATTAATGCTGATTTAGAATTGAAGGTAAATAACAACTCCATTTTCACAGCTACAAATACGACATCCATTTCAAGTGGCTATACATTTACCGCTACAGGAAATCATACCATACAAGCTGTGGCTTCCCAAAATGAGGAAACCAAACAAGAAAGCATTTCAGTTTATGTGAAAACAACGACCCAAAACCAAACCATGCCCGCAGGTTTAAAAAATGGTTATAACAACAATGGCGATGGGACTATAACGTTTGTTTTAGAAGCGCCTTTTAAAACCGATGTATTCTTGGTTGGAGGTTTTAATAACTGGATGCTCAGTGAAACTTACCAAATGAAAAAAGATGGGGATCAATTCTGGTTAACGGTAAACGGATTAGACCCAAATACAGAATACGCCTATCAATATGTTATTGATTACAATTTAAAAGTAGCCGACCCCTACTCTAAAAAAGTTCTTGACCCTAATAATGATCAATATATTCCATCAACCACCTACCCTAATTTAATGGCTTACCCAACAGGTGAAACAACGGGCATAGTTTCTACGTTCAAAATCAATGAAGCCCCCTATACCTGGCAAAACACATCGTTCACCAAACCCAACAAAGAAAACTTAATAATCTACGAAATGTTGCTTCGTGATTTTACCGAAGGCGGCACCTATCAAGATGCCATGACGCATTTGGATTATTTAGAAAATTTAGGAGTCAATGCCATTGAACTCATGCCCATTAACGAATTTGAGGGCAACATCAGTTGGGGCTACAACCCTTCGTTTTATATGGCTTTAG
>CAZZDI010000226.1:0-3954 GCA_964653155.1 uncultured Flavobacteriaceae bacterium
AAGTATAAATGAGATGCTTCCTTCGTCAGCATGACATTTTATGTAGATTTAGCTACAATTTGTAAGTTTGGTCTTGCAACTGGCCCATGAACAATTTTTGCAGTTATTATCTTTACTCGGCCACAAAGTTTAAGACCGTTTGCTTAGAAACATTTTAATAACCCATTGAACATTAAAAAAGTAGTACTTTCAGGAGTTGCACAGTCGATTAAGAGACATGTTTGTTATTATGGGGGTGCCTTTTTGTTGATGTTTCGCTTAAATTTGAAACCCAATAGGGGGAGTTTTATTTAATAAGGTAGTTTAAATATTAAACTTCAAGCATTCTAGTGGTCATGGCAAAATTGATAAGCTCTCCTACGGTTTTAAGTTCCAGTTTTTTCCGTATATTTTTTTTATGCTGCTCAACAGTGTTTACGGAAATGTTAAGTAGATTGGCTATATCTCGGCTTATTTTCCCGGTTGAGAGTATGATCAAGATTTCTTTTTCCCTTTTGGTCAATAAATCTAATTTTTCACTATTACCAGATATTTCTTTAAAATCATGAGTGTCTTTAGAGAAGTTTAAAATAGCCAAATTAATGGTTGTTTTTAGCTGGTTGTTGTTGTAGGGTTTTAAAATGTAGGCGAAGGGCATGGTTTTTTCGGCCCTTTCAATTATGTAAGAGTCAGAGTAGGCTGTTAGATAAACTACGGGTGTTTTTTTTATTTTGCTAAACTCCATAACAATATCTATCCCGTCTTTTTCAGCGTTTAAATTGATGTCAGATATGATTAAATCGTATGGGTTTTGGGTGTATAGGTGTAGAGCGTCTTTATGGTTTTTGGCAACATCTACATGCGCGTAATTATCTTTTGATAATTGGGTTTTTAAGTCTTTAGAGATTATAAACTCGTCTTCAATTAATAAGATATTCAGCATTAAGAGAGGGTATTCTTGAATTTGGCATGTAATATATGTTTTATATTGGAATTTTAATCATGTTTTTAGTGCCATTTGTCGAAATAACCGTTAGTTCTCCATTTAGTTGCTCTACCATTTCCCTTACCAATTCCAATCCTAAGGAATTGGTTTCTTCTAAGTTTTTGGTGTTGTAGCCTTTACCGTTGTCTTCAACAATAAGCGTGAGGTATTGGTTGTTTATTAGGGTTGATATTTTTAGTGTGTTTTCTGGTTTAAACGATTGGAATGCATATTTGGTGGTATTGGTTATCAATTCGTTTAAGATAAGTCCGATTAATGTAATGTTGATATTTTTTAGGACAATATCTGAGTCTAGGTTGTAATCTGTCTTAAATTTTAAATTGGTGTCGTCTGCAAGTGCGCCGATGATGCTATCGCTAATATTCCTAATAAAGGGGTTGATTTTAATTTTATCATTTTCTTTTGGTATCTTGTTTTCTATGTGCGAAATGGTCAAAATACGGTTTTTGGCTACTTTCAGGGCGTTTTTTGAAACCGAATCTTCTAGGCTGTTGGCCTGAAGATTCAATAAACTGGAAATAATCTGTAAATTGTTCTTCACCCTGTGGCTTAGCTCGCGCATTAAAAATGAAATATTGTGGCGTTGTTTGTCGGCTTCAATGTAGGCTTCTTCCAAGTCTTTGTTCTTGTTTTGGATTTCCTGTGTTCGTGTTGAAATAATGTGTTCTAAATTTAACTTGTCGCGCTTTAATTTTGATGTTTTGTAAAAGTAAAACAATGTGATGCTAAGGATGGCGAACAGTGCCAATAGCGTTTTAAATAGGGTTGAGCTGTACCATGGCGGAGTAATGGTAATAGATAGGCTTCTGGGTATTTCGTTCCAAACGCCAATATCGTTGCTGCCCTTAACTTTAAAGATGTAATGGCCGGGATCTAGGTTGGTGTAAGTGGTGCTTCTGTTTTTTGTGGTGGGGCGCCATGTATTATCGAACCCTTCCATTTTGTAGGTATATAAGCACTTTTCTGGATTGAGGTAATTGAGCCCGGAAAAGTTGAATGTGATGACGTTTTCATGGCTCTCAAATTCCAGTTTGTTGTTGTAAAGTACGTTTTTGTTTATAGGTTTGTTGAACAGCTCGACAGATTCAATGTAAACATTTGGCAAATAAGGGTTTTCAACAATATTTTTAGGGTTGAAAATATTAATACCAGAAATGCCTCCAAAATAAAAATTGCCAAATTCGTCTTTATAGGCAGCCTTGCCGTTAAATTCGTTGTTTTGCAGGCCATCGCTAACGGTATAATTTGTAAAAGTATCGGTTTGGGGGTCGAGAACGGAAAGCCCATAATTGGTGCTTACCCAAATGTGGTTGTTTTCAGAAATTAAAATGGAATAAATAAAATCGTTGGGCAGTCCTTTTTGCTTGTAGTATAAAGTGGTTTTGTTGGTTGTGGGGTTTAACTTGGTTAAGCCAGAACTGGTGCCGAGCCAAATATTGCCCAGGTTATCTTCTTTAATGCTAAAAATACGGTCGCTGCTTAATTTTTTGGCGTTGTTGCTGCTACTTGAAAAATGTTCCGTAGTGTTGTTTTTTGCAATTTTATAAACGCCTTCATCGCACCCTAGCCATATATTTCCGTTTGAGTCTATTAGCGATGTTCGTGCCCTGTTTATTTCTTTTCCGTCTATTAATATTTCTTTGAAATTTTCAGAAAGAATGTCAAATTCATAAATGCCGCCAGCCCAAGTGCAAACCCAAAGCGTATTGGCGTTCATGGGAATAATTTCAATAACATCTTCATCCTGAAGTTTTGATGCACTATGGTTTATTTTTTGAAAAGTATCTTTTTTTGGGTTGTATTTCAACAGTCCGCTAGTAAAGCCACCAGCCCATATATTTTGGTTTTCATCTCTTGCCAGGGTGTATATTAGCGGGCGTTCTTTATTGTTGTAGAGCTTAAACTTTTTATTGTTGTGCGAATATTTTACTATGCCAAACTTGCTCCCGATCCAAAGTGTGGAATCTTTGCCTTTTAAAAACTGGAATGAACTGATGTTGTGCTTTAAAGGGAATTCCTTTAACGATAGTTTTATGGTGCTGAATTTTTTTTGGTAAATGTTGAAATGTAACAACCCGTCTGCCTCGGTGCCTATCCAGATGTTTCCTTTTTTGTCGTCAATAATTTCGTTAACATCAAAAGTAACGAAGGGTTTGCTTTCTTGGGTTATACAGGTTAATGAGGTGAGTTGGTTTGTGTTGTAATTAAATTGGTAAAGCCCGTTTTTGGTGCCCAGATATAGTTCGTGTTCATTAAGTGTGTAGATGCACTTAACATCTAGTTTAATAGGCGTGTTTTTTAGTTTGTTTGATTGTAAATTATAGCAGTACAATCCGTCGTTCGTGCCTATAAGTATGTTGTTTTTCAGTTTGCTAAAGCATATTCTGTTTTTGTTGTTTAGCAGATTTGTGGCCTCTATTTTAAAAGATTTAGTGTTTAAGGTTAAAATGCCCATGCCCGATGTGCCTAGCCAAAATGTGTTTTGGTTTACTTGAATAATATCTGTAATAAAAAGTTCTTTGTTGCTTTTGGGCAGGTGTATGGCTTGATGGCTTTTTTGTTTTCTGTTGTAAATAATGATATGGTTTTTTACAGAAAAAAGAAGCAAGTTGTTGCTTAGCCCAAAAACTTTATAGCTTGTGTTGAGTTCTGAGTTTTGTTGGTCTGGATTCAGATAAAAAAAACGATTTTTGGATGGAATAAAACCTCCAATGCCTTTGGTATTTGTGGCAATCCATAAAGTGTCGTTGGTAAAATGTAGGCTTCTAACGTGGTCGTCTTTAATTGAAGAAGTATCGTTGGGAACGTGTTGGTAAACACTAAACTCATAGCTGTTAAATTTATGCAATCCATCTTCAGTTCCTGTCCATAGATAACCCAAATCGTCTATAGCCATGCCTTTTATATTAAGTTGCATTAGCCCTCGTTCTTGCCCCAAATAGTTACCATAAATAGTGTCTTGCAATATG
>CAZZDI010000227.1:0-3944 GCA_964653155.1 uncultured Flavobacteriaceae bacterium
CGACCGTTCCGCAGTTTTTGGAAGACAGATACGGTAAATCAACAAAAACCATAGTATCGTTACTATTCTTATTGGGATATGCTATTTCCATGTTGCCAACCGTACTGTATTCTGGAGCATTGGCTATTAATACCATGTTCGATATTCCTGAAATGTTGGGCACGGGGCCAAAAACAACACTCTGGATAACGGTTTGGACTATCGGTATTATTGGTAGTATCTATGCGATTTTTGGTGGATTGAAGGCTGTTGCCGTTTCCGATTCCATTAACGCGGTTGGTTTAATTGTTGGAGGTTCGCTCATTCCTATTTTTGGTTTGATGAAAATTGGTGACGGAAGTGTATTCAAAGGATTAAAAATCTTAACGACAGAGTTACCTGAAAAATTCAATATTATTGGAGGGCCAGATTCCGATGTGCCATTTTGGACGCTTTTCACCGGAATGATTATCGTTAACTTTTATTACTGGGGAACCAACCAAGCGATTATTCAAAGAGCACTTGGTGCCAAAAATTTACAGGAAGGCCAAAAAGGACTTTTATTGGCCGCTTTCATCAAAATTCTTGGGCCGTTTATCGTGGTGCTTCCAGGTATTATCGCTTTCTATCTTTTTAATGGCGATTTGGCCAATGCCGATGAAGCTTACCCAATGGTTGTAAAAGCCGTTCTGCCTTTGGCATTTATCGGGTTCTTCGCAGCGGTATTGTTCGGTGCGATTTTGAGTTCGTTCAACAGTGCTTTGAACAGTTCGGTAACGTTATTCGGACTGGATTTTTACAAAGAATATATCAATAAAGACGCTACCGAAAAGCAGGTGGTAAAAGCTGGTAAAACCTTCGGTATTGTTTTGGCATTGTTCTCTATGGCTATTGCACCGCTTTTATATGGTGTGCAAGGTGGTGTGTTCACGTACCTTCAAGAGCTTAACGGAACGCACAGTGTGCCTATTTTAGCGATTATTATTGTGGGTATTTTTACCAAACGTGTTTCTGGAAAAGCCGCCAATATTGCTATTTTGTTCAGTGCCATTGTTTATTTGGTGTTGTTGTATGTAGTGCGTCCAATGTGTATTGAATCGGGTACATTCTTCCCACACTTCTTGCACTTAATGGGAATGCTGTTTGTATTGGTGGTAATCATCATGTTTGTGGTGAGCAAGTTTTACCCAAGAGAAACAGATTACACCCAAGAGTACACTAAACAAGTGGATATTACCCCTTGGAAATTCTTAAAACCTGTTGGTTACGCTGTTGTTGCGGCCGTTATAGGTTTGTACATTTACCTGTCTTAAGGAAGGAAAACTTTAAATACATGTTAAAGGGGAGCTATTTTTTTAGCTTCCCTTTTTTTATTCAAAAAATTTATATATTTGCATACCAGAACAGAACAGAACGGTTTGATGATTTTCGACTTCGATTTTAATAGTGACATTCCAAAATACCAACAATTGGTCAATGCGGTTAACGATGCGCTGGCCAATAATACCATTTCAAGTGGCGATCCGTTGCCGTCGGTTAATTCCATTTGTAATGATTATAGTTTGTCGCGCGATACCGTTTTTAAGGCTTACTCCATTTTAAAGGACAACGGGGTAGTAGAATCTGTGCCAAACAAAGGCTATTTTGTGGCCCACACCACCCGAAAGGTGCTTTTGGTTTTAGATACATTTAAAGCTTACAAAGAGGTGCTTTATCATGCTTTTGTCAACAATCTGCCAAAAAATATTATTGTAGATGTGCAGTTCCATCATTATAACATCAGTAATTTCAAAACCATTTTAAACAACAGCAAAGGGAAGTATTTTAAATATGTGGTCATGACTTTCAATCACAAGGAAGTACCTACAACTTTATCTGAAATTGATAACAACAATTTATTACTGATAGATTGGGAAGTGCATTCAAAAGCAGGTAATAATTTCGTGTTTCAAGATTTCGGTATGTCATTTTTTGAAGCTTTGGAAGACGCTATTGTCCCTTTCAGAAAATATAAGAAATTGGTATTTGTTTACCCTACGTTTACCAAACACCCCACCGAATCGGTTTCCTATTTTAAACAATTCTGTGAAGCCCATCAATTTAAATACAAGGTGGTTACAGATCCAGATGAATTTGTGGTCGCCCAAAGTGAAGCTTATATAAGTGTAAGCGATAGGATTTTGGGGGCTTTTTTGGAGCAATGCCGAAACAAAAATTTTGAACCAGGAAAAGATGTTGGCTTTCTGTCTTATAACGAAACCCCAATGAAACCCTTTATTTATAAAGGCATATCGGTGGTTTCAACCGATTTTAAACAAATGGGAGCCAAGGCTGCCAATTTCGTTACATCAAACGAACCATTGCAAATTTATATACCAACAACATTAACATTACGAGAATCTTTATAAACTATGTACTATTTAGGATTAGACATTGGAAGCTCATCGATTAAAGCCGCCATGGTTGAAATAGCCACAGGTACGAGCGTGGGCGTGGTGCAAGAGCCAGAAGCCGAAATGGGCATGCATGCCGAAAAAAATGGCTGGGCCGAGCAAGACCCCAACGATTGGTGGCAGCACGTTTGCAAGGCCATTAAAAAACTAAAAGAGCAGCACAGCATAGCAGCCAACCAAATAAAAGGTATTGGTATTTCGTACCAGATGCACGGTTTGGTTGTTGTTGATGAAAGCGGAAATGCGTTAAGAAAAAGCATTATTTGGTGCGATAGCCGAGCGGTAGAAACAGGAAATAAAGCTTTCGCCGAAATAGGAGAGGAGCAGTGTGCAGCACATCTTTTGAATTCCCCCGCCAATTTTACGGCATCAAAACTAAAATGGGTGAAAGAAAACGAGCCCGAAACATTCAAAAAAATCCATAAGTTTATGTTGCCCGGCGATTATATAGCCTTTAAGTTTTCAAACGTTATCAATACAACTATTTCCGGGCTTTCCGAAGGCATTTTCTGGGATTTTAATAACGATAGCGTAGCCGATTTTCTTTTGGAACATTACGGTATCGACAAAAATTTGGTGCCCGACATTGTGGATACCTTCGGAAGACAATCTGCAGTAAGCGAAAAGGGAGAGGCCGAAAGTGGCGTTGCTGCCGGGACGCCCATTTTTTATCGCGCTGGCGACCAACCCAACAACGCCCTGTCGCTAAACGTTTTTAATCCCGGCGAAGTGGCCGCTACCGGAGGAACATCGGGCGTAGTCTATGCCATAACCGACAACCTTTCGGTAAAGGAAAGCGCTCGGGTAAACAATTTTGCACACGTTAATTACAAAAAGGGCGATGCCCCAAAAATAGGCAAGTTGTTGTGTATTAATGGTGCAGGTATTCAATACCGCTGGCTGCTTAATAATTTAGACGTAGCATCATACGTTGAAATGAACAATTTGGCCGAAAATATTCCCGTGGGCTCTGATGGCGTTGTCTTAATTCCCTTTGGAAATGGAGCCGAACGTATGCTCAACAACCAAGAAATGGGCACGCGTATAGTCAATTTAAATTTAAACAATCACCACAAAGGACATTTGTGCCGCGCCGCATTGGAAGGTATTGCTTTTTCGTTCGTTTACGGGGTTGAAATATTAAAGTCCGATGGCATAAAACCTAGTGTCATCCGTGCCGGGAACGATAATTTGTTCCGTTCGGAAATTTTTGCTACTACAGTAGCTACTTTAATTGACCAGGACATTGAAATTTACAACACCACAGGAGCCATTGGTGCAGCTCGGGCAGCCGATTTGCATAAAGGCGATTTTGAAAGTTTCGGTAAAAACATCATCAACAACGATTATGTGATGACGTATAAACCACTAAACAATCATACTGCTTACGCGGAAGCATACAACAATTGGAAAAACGAACTCGAACTCATTTTAAATACAAAAAATAACAAATAAATATTCAAAAATTATGGCATTAATAGGAAACAAGGAATACTATAAAGGTATTGGCGA
>CAZZDI010000228.1:0-2763 GCA_964653155.1 uncultured Flavobacteriaceae bacterium
ATGTGGGGCCCGCTTTGGGCGATTTTGGCCCCGTTAACAATTATGCAGCCTTGCCCGATCTGGCACAGTGGTGGGCGTCCTTTTTAATGCTTATTGGCCGTTTGGAGCTCTTTACCGTGCTTATTTTGTTTACGCCGTTCTTTTGGCGGAATAGGTAGGTTTTTATAGAACGTTATCACCTGCATTTAAGCTTTCATCCTATTTAAAAATTTGCTTTTTTAGGTAGTGAAGTGTGTTTGGCGAACCTAGAATCTTAGCTCTTGCTGTAACTTTTTAGTTGGCTTTTATACTGATATATTGAAACTAAACTTCAATAATTATGGGTGGAGAAGGGTCTATGGCAGCAGCCAATGCTTCATTGAAAAATAACAGAAATCAGTTAGCAAAAAGAAAAGATAGTAAAGCTTTATCGGGTAGTTATGCCCATGTAAAAATGAAAGATTTTCCGAAAGCTTCTCCGCAAACTCTAAAAAAGATACGGGAGCGAATGCAACAGGAAAATGAAACAGCTCGAAAGAAGGGTTTTCTTGGTTTCGTGTTTTTATTTATTGGGGCAATAATGTTTTTGTACTTTCTTTTGTCTTAAACAAAAAAAACCTGTCAAATTCAAGGAATAAGACAGGCTTTTTAAATGTATATGCTTCGATTAAATTAGCTTACTGCTTCTTTAATACGTTTCATAGCTTCAATAATTTGCTCGTTTGAAGCGGCATAAGAAATCCTGATACAATCTGGGTTTCCAAAAGCTTCACCGGTAACGGTAGCTACAAGGGCTTCTTCCAATAAAAACAATGAAAAATCTGAAGCATTGTTTATCTTCTTTCCTTTTAAGGTTTTTCCGAAGAAGTGCGTTACGTTAGGGAACACATAGAAAGCACCATCTGGCACGTTGCATTTAAAGCCTTCAATGTCGTTCAACAGGTCTAAAATTAAATCGCGACGTTGCTTAAACTCGTCGATCATGTATTTTACCTTTTCGGGCGACTCGTTACAAGCGGTTATAACGGCGCGTTGAGCGATACAGTTGGCACCACTAGTGGCCTGACCTTGCAATTTGTTGCAGGCACGAGCTATTTTTTCAGGAGCACCAATGTACCCGATACGCCATCCCGTCATAGCAAACGCTTTCGATACACCGTTTACGGTAATGGTACGGTCGTACATGGCTTCGAATTCGGCAATACTGGTGTGGCCTTCACCATAATTGATGTGTTCGTAAATTTCATCAGAAACCACATAAATGTCTGGGTATTTTGCTAAAACATCAACCAATGCTTTCAATTCGTCTTTACTGTACACCGAACCACTTGGGTTACAAGGTGAACTGAACCACATCATTTTGGTTTTAGGGGTAATGGCTGCTTCCAATTGCTCGGCAGTCATTTTAAAATCGGTAGCGATAGTGGTTTTAACTTCCACCGGAACACCTCCAAATAATTTCACGATATCTGCGTAGCTTACCCAGTAAGGGCAAGGTAAAATCACCTCGTCGCCATCATTAATCATCACGCCGGCAACGTTGAACAACGATTGTTTTGCACCTGTTGAAACCACCACTTGCGATGGTGTGTAAGTGAGGTTGTTGTCGCGCTTAAATTTGGTGATGATAGCGTCTTTTAAATCGGCGTAACCATCAACGGGCGAATACGAATTGTAATTGTCGTTAATAGCTTGAATGGCGGCCTCTTTAATAAAATCGGGGGTGTTAAAGTCTGGCTCGCCAAGGCTTAAACCAATAATATCTTTGCCTTCGCCTCTCAATTCTCTTGCTTTGGCTGCCATGGCCAACGTAGCAGAAGTGGCCATGTTCAAAATTCTATCAGATAGTAATTGCATGAAATTTAGTTAAATAAATTGTGATTAGAATTGCAGTGCCGGTTTTCTTCCCATTTCCTTTAAATATTTAAAATGCGAAATAATAGCGCCGCGTGTTGTTTTGTATTCGTTATAGGGTAAATTAAATTCTTTTGCGGTTTCCCTAACAATTTTAGAGATTTTAGTGTAGTGTACATGGCTAATATGCGGAAAAATATGATGTTCCACTTGGTGGTTCAATCCGCCGGTAAACCAGTTTACGATCTTATTTTTTGTGCTGAAGTTAATAGTGGTTTTCAGCTGGTGGATGGCCCAAGTGTTTTTTAGTGTACCGTCTTTTTCGGGCAATGGCATTTCGGCTTCGTCCATAACGTGTGCCAATTGGAATACCACGCTTAAAATCAAACCAGCTGTGTAGTGCATCACAAAAAAGCCGATTAAAATTTTCCACCAGGCAATATCTAAAATGAGCATGGGGATAACGATCCATATGCCAACATAAATAACTTTTGAAATAACCAATTTGCTCCAGTTCCATACCGGATTAGGGAATTTTCCGTAAGACAATTTACGCTTCATATAGCGTTTCATCTGCATCCAATCGGTAGTAATGGCCCAGTTGATAGTCAATAGTCCGTAAAGTAAAATGGAATAATAATGCTGAAAACGGTGGTACCATTTCCATTCAGAATGTTTTGTAAATCGAAGGATCCTTCCGGCATCCAAATCTTCGTCGTGGCCGTGTACGTTGGTATAGGTGTGGTGCAACACATTGTGCTGTACTTTCCAGTTGTAAACATTCCCGGCAAGAATGTAAATGCTGCTTCCCATTAAACGATTAACCCATTCTTTGTTTGAAAACGAACCGTGGTTGCCGTCGTGCATTACGTTCATGCCCACGCCGGCCATGCCTATGCCCATAACAATGGTTAAGAGCAATTGTGCCCA
>CAZZDI010000228.1:2863-3929 GCA_964653155.1 uncultured Flavobacteriaceae bacterium
AGTAATAAAAAATAGGGTGTTAAAAACAGGGAGAACATCACAATGGTTTTTACCCATATTTTCCAGTTTCCGGTACGCTTTATTTGGTTGTCCTTAAAATAAGCGTTAACCCTTTTGTTTAATGTTCTAAAAAATTTAGCAGAGTCAGTTCTTGAAAATGAAAGTGCTTGTTTTGTCATGCTGGCTTTTTAATATGATTAATTTTTTTAATTTGATTGATCATACCTAGAGGGCAAAGATAGGTATAAACGGAGTTAAGTTGTAACGAATTTTTGTAAAAATATGTATTTAAAAACCATATTTTTGTTGAAAATTTAACAGCGATGGACCTTATTTTAAAGTATTTCCCCAATCTTACCGAGAGGCAGATTGAGCAGTTTGAAAAATTGGAGTTCCTTTACCAAGATTGGAATTTAAAAATAAATGTAGTGTCACGAAAGGACATAGACGAACTGTATTTGCGGCATGTTTTGCACTCTTTGGGCATTGCCAAAGTGATGCGTTTTAAACCGGGCTCGAATATTTTGGATGTAGGTACCGGTGGTGGATTTCCGGGAGTGCCATTGGCCATTTTGCATCCCGAATGTTCGTTTCATTTAGTAGATAGCATCGCCAAAAAACTAAAGGTAGTCGATGAGGTAGTAGAAGGTTTGGGGCTTACCAACGTAAAAACCACGCATAGCAGAGTAGAGGATACCAACGGGCAATACGATTTTATTGTAAGCCGTGCCGTGGCGGCCATGCCTACTTTTGTGCGTTGGGTAAAGGGTAAAATAGCCAAAGAACAACGCCACGAACTTAAAAATGGTATTCTGTATTTAAAAGGCGGCGATTTAACCGAAGAACTTCAAGATTATCGCACCACGACCATTTATAACTTAAGCGATTTTTACACCGAAGATTTTTATGAAACTAAAAAAGTAGTGCATTTGCCTTTGAAGTATAAAGGGTAAATTCATGTCATTCTGGTGAACGTGCTAAGAGCGACGTGAGAATCTGTTGAATGTATAACTAAATCTACATAAAATGTCATGCTGACGAAGGAAGCATCTCATTTATACTTTTA
>CAZZDI010000229.1:0-3924 GCA_964653155.1 uncultured Flavobacteriaceae bacterium
TCTCGACTCCGCTCGATACAGGCTTAAGTCGAAGTAAAGTGAAGAATCTATAAAAAGTATAAATGAGCTGCTTCCTTCGTCAGCATGACATTTTATGTAGATTTAGCTATAGTGAACATATTTTATAGGTTTTTACGTCATTACGAGGGGTTGCAACGAAGTAATCTTTATGATTTAGGTGTGCTTCATGAGACGGCTTTGTGCCTTGCCATGACTACCCAATTAAAAAAAAAGATTGCCAAGTTTTGCTCGTAATGACGTAATGATTTTTGTATTAATTTAGTTTAACTGCTTTTTTACCTACATCTTTTCCTTGCTTCAGTTGTGTTTTTGAATCTGAAAAATCATTTTTATCAAATTCTATTCTTGCACTTTTGGCCCCCAAAACCTTAACGGGCGATTGGCTTTCAGAAAAGACCAATCCGCTTACCGAAACATTTTTACTATTGTAAACAGTCAAAGCATAATCATTTGAAGCAATAACCTTTACATTCTTTAGCGTAATGCCATCGGCATCAATGGCCGTAATTCCTTTTTTGGTTTGGAACGTGGCATTTTCAAGTGATACATTTTTTAGGTTCATTTCGGGTAATCCCATAAAAAACACAGCCGTTTCAGAGTTAGATACGTTGATGTTTTTCATAAAAATGTTTCTAAACGAAGGCGTCTCTTCGGTTACGGGCACCATGGTTTCATCGCGTTTTTCGTCATCGGCATTTTGGTCATCTTCCAAAACAGGCGCATTTCCGCCGTAAAACATATTAAAACGGATAGATTCTGTGGGGATGTTGGTCATATCGATATCTGATATGTAAATATTTTCAACCACGCCGCCGCGCCCGCGGGTACTTTTAAAGCGTAGCCCCACATCGGTGCCCAAAAAGGTGCAGTTGGACACGTGAACATTTTTTACGCCACCCGACATTTCGCTGCCAATAACAAATCCGCCGTGGCCATGGTACACTACGTTATTTTTTACAATAACATTTTCGGTAGCCATACCGCGTTTACGGCCGTCTTCATTTTTACCCGATTTAAAACAAATGGCATCGTCGCCCACATCAAACGTATTGTTGTAAATCAATACGTTTTTGCACGATTCCAAATCAACTCCGTCGCCATTTTGTGAATACCAAGGGTTTCTCACGTTAAGATTCCGGATGATGAGGTCTTCGCTCATTAAAGGGTGGATGTTCCATGCTGGTGAATTTTGAAAGGTTGGGCCATCTAAAAGAATGCGTTTTGAGTTGACCAAACTTACCATTACCGGGCGCAGATAATCCTTTACCGATTGCAATTCTTCATCGCTGATTAAATCGGGCACATTGAAGTTGGTAGTACTTTCGTGACCTTTTTTAGATTTTTCTGAAGGAAACCAAATTTTTCCATCTTTTGAAAGTGCACCACCAGAATTAACGAGTTTTTTCCATTGGTTATCGGTCATTTTCGACTTCTTAACAGGACGCCAAGCATCGCCGTTACCATCAATAATACCGTTTCCGGTAATGGCTATGTTTTCTGCACCATTGGCATTAATGGGCGAAATGCACCTAACGGTATTTAGGCCTTCAAAACTGGTTTTAACCAACGGGTAATCATCAAAATCGTTACTAAACAGAATCAATGCCCCGTCGTTTAAATGAAGGTTGACGTTGTTTTTTAAAGTAATGGGGCCGGTAAGCCAAACGCCTCTGGGCACTATTACTTTTCCGCCGCCTTTGGTGGTAGCATCGTTAATGGCTTTGGCAAAAGCTTCGGTGTTTTTAAACAGTCCGCCGGGTTTAGCTCCAAAATCGCTAATGGTTATGGTGTAATCTGGAAAGTTTGTTGTTTTTACTTTCGGCATATTAAACTCTACACCGTCGTAAATATTTTGCTCGTTGATATTTTGTGCGCTTAAATTTTTGGCACAAAAAAGGGCTATTACTATTAACCCTAGTTTTGTTATTGAAATTTTCATTATGTTAATTGAATTATTTCGAAATTTTAAAATAATCTACATCGGCGTAACCGCCACGTTTGGCTTCTTGTGTGCTTATGCAGAATACGCCTACTTTGGCTCCAATCCATTTACCTTCTCTTGCTTTAAATGGTTTGCCTATTTTTTTGAATTTTCTTCCATTTTCAGAATATAAAAATTGGCACATGGTGTTTGGCGCAGATACTTCCACCTTAAAGTAGGCTGTGTTTGATTTTAGTTTTATTTCTTCGTTAACCTTTTCAACGTTGCCTTTGGCTGCATTTATGGATTCGGTTTGTTTTAGGTAGTAGCCATTTTCGTTGTGCGAAATGCTTAAAGTGGCGTAATCCATGCCCATTACAACCAATCCAGCTGTTTTACCTTCTTTTGCTTCTTCTGGAGTTAAGGTGATTTTTGTTGAAGCGTTGAATTCTGGGGCAGGAAACTTTTGAAGTAACAAGTTGGGTACCATCCACAGGTTTTGGACATTTTCTGGCACTTTAATGGAAAATAACCTTAAATGGTCGTTTCCGGGTAGTTTGGCGTGCCAAACCACATCGTTGTTGGCATGCCACTGCCATTGCAACCCAATGTTGAAGCCATCAAAATTATCAGTTTCAACAGGTGTTTCAATAGGATAGGTTTTACCAACGTTTGGTTTTTTATGGGTTTTAACTGGTTCGCCAACACCGTTGCCATCAAAATCTTCACCCATTACCGGCCAGTCGTTTTTCCAGCTCATGGGCTGCAGGTGAACAATGCGGCCTATGGCGCCCACATCCTGAAAGTGGTAAAACCAAGATTCGCCATTAGGGGTGTCAACCCAGGCGCCTTGGTGAGGGCCATTAATGGCAGTACTTCCTTGCTCTAAAACGACTTTTTCTTCATAAGGGCCGTACACATTTTTAGAACGTAAAATAAGTTGCCAACCTGTGGCTACGCCACCCGCAGGGGCAAAAATGTAGTAATAGCCATTACGCTTATAAAATTTAGTGCCTTCAACGGTTTCGTGGTTGTCGTGACCATCAAAAACGTTTATGCTTCTGCCGATAACCTTTGTGCCTTCGGCATTCATTTTGACTACCGATAATAAACTTTTTACACCACGGCGGCTTCCCGCGTAGGCGTGAACCAAATAGGCATCGCCGTTATCGTCCCAAAGCGGACAGGGGTCAATCAGTCCTTTGCCTTCCATAACTAAAACAGGTTCGTCCCATTTTCCGTGCGGGTCTTTGGTTTTTACCATGTAAATTCCAAAATCGGGATCGCCCCAATAAATGTAAACTTCGCCTTTGTGATAGCGAATGGCTGGTGCCCAAACGCCGTTGCCGTGCTGAGGAATACTAAAGTGGTCTTCCGGTACTTGTGTTTCTAGCGCATGGTTTATTAGTTTCCAGTTTACCATATCTTTTGAATGCAGGATAGGTAGCCCTGGAGCAGCGTTAAAACTCGATGCGGTCATGTAATAATCATCGCCAACACGAACCACATCGGGATCTGAATAATCAGAATAAATTATGGGATTGTTGTAGGTGCCATCTCCGTTATCGGCCACCCATACCTCTGATACATAGGGTTTGTCAATTTGAGCAAAGAGTACTGAGGTTAAAAAAAATGAAAGAATAAATGTGTTTAGTTTCATGTGTTTATATTAATTTTTTAATGTCGAGTAAATTTTTTGAAGTTCTTTTAAAGAAATGAAATCGATTGCATTTAGTTTTTGTAAGCGCCCCTAGATTTTTAAAAAAGCTTTGCTGTTTTAAAGCATTGAGGAATCTCATTTGAAATTATGAAATTCCTCCTTGCTATGTTTTTTTCGACAGTGTTTAGGAATAAACTCTGTCAAAATGAGAAATTTTTATCTAATTACTTATCCAATTCTAAACTAGCCATAATAAAAGGGCCAGTACCTTTTGGATCGTTAGAACGGATTTTTTCACCAATGTAGTACTCAAATGAGCCGT
>CAZZDI010000230.1:0-3875 GCA_964653155.1 uncultured Flavobacteriaceae bacterium
TGCAGATGAAGACAAATGCATTTGCTTTAAGACACATAGGTCCTAGAGCAACCGACTTACAACACATGTTCAAAACTATTGGTGTGAAAGATATGGATCAGTTATTGTATGAGACGTTTCCTGACAAAATTCGTTTGGAAAAAGACATCGAGTTAGATCCAGCAATGACAGAATACGAATACTTGGCACACGCAACTGCTTTAGGTGCACAAAACAAAGTGTTCAATTCAATGATTGGTTTAGGGTACAACGAAGCCATCGTTCCAGCCGTAATCCAGCGCAACATTTTCGAAAACCCAGGTTGGTACACTGCATACACGCCTTATCAGGCTGAAATTGCACAAGGCCGTTTAGAAGCTTTATTAAATTTCCAAACAACAGTTATTGAATTGACAGGAATGGAAATTGCGAACGCTTCTTTATTAGATGAATCTACAGCTGCAGCAGAGGCGATGGCTCTGTTATTTGATGTTCGTACAAGAGATCAAAAGAAAAATAACGCAAATAAATTCTTTGTTTCTGAAGAAATTTTACCTCAAACCTTATCTGTATTACAAACGCGTTCTACGCCAATTGGAGTAGAATTGGTTATAGGAAATCATGAAACTTTCGATTTTTCTGAAGCCTTTTTTGGTGCTATCTTACAGTATCCAGGAAAATACGGTCAAGTACACGATTATGAAGACTTTATTAATCAAGCGCATGCAAAAGATATAAAAATCGCAGTTGCTGCTGATATTTTATCATTGGCTCGATTAAAATCTCCAGGTGAAATGGGAGCCGATGTGGTGGTAGGTACTACACAACGTTTTGGAATTCCATTAGGTTTTGGTGGACCACACGCAGGTTATTTTGCTACAAAAGAAGAATACAAACGTTCTATGCCAGGTCGTATCATTGGGGTTTCTCAAGATACTAACGGAAACAGAGCTCTTCGCATGGCATTACAAACACGTGAGCAACACATTAAACGTGAAAAAGCGACTTCTAACATCTGTACTGCACAAGTTTTATTGGCTGTTATGGCAGGTATGTATGCCGTATACCACGGACCTAAAGGTTTAAAAAGAATTGCTAACGAAGCGCATGCAAAAGCCGTTACTATTGAAACGGAATTGACTAAATTAGGTTTTGAACAAGTAAACAATGCCTATTTTGATACTATTTTAGTAAAAGCTGATGCTGCTAAAGTGAAAGCTGCTGCAGAGGCGAAAGAGTTTAACTTTTTCTATCCTGATGCACATACCGTTTCTATTTCGGTGAACGAAACTACTTCTATGACCGATGTAAATACAGTAATTGGTATTTTTGCTGAAACTGTAGGAAAATCAGCCGTTGAAGTTACTGAACTTTCTCCAGAAGCATTGATTCCGGTAAAATTAGAAAGAACCTCTGCATTTTTAGAGCACGAGGTGTTCAACACCTATCATTCGGAATCTCAATTGATGCGTTACATCAAAAAATTAGAACGTAAAGATTTAGCATTGAATCATTCAATGATTTCTTTAGGTTCTTGTACGATGAAGTTGAATGCTGCTGCAGAAATGTTACCTTTAAGCAACCCAAATTGGGGGAATATGCACCCATTTGCTCCGGCAGATCAAACAAAAGGTTATTTAACCATGTTGCATAAATTAGAGCAACAGTTAAATGTAATTACTGGTTTTGCTGGTACTACGTTACAACCAAACTCTGGTGCCCAAGGTGAATACGCTGGTTTAATGGTTATTCGTGCGTACCATGAATCTCGTGGTGAAGGACATAGAAACATTGCGTTGATTCCTGCATCGGCACACGGTACCAACCCAGCTTCTGCTGCTATGGCAGGTATGAAAGTGGTTGTTACCAAAACAACAGAAGATGGTAATATTGATGTAGAAGATTTAAGAGCAAAAGCAGAATTACACAAAGACAACTTATCTTGTGTGATGATTACTTACCCTTCTACTCACGGAGTTTACGAATCTTCAATTATTGAAATTACGAATTTGATTCACGAAAACGGTGGTCAAGTATATATGGATGGTGCCAATATGAACGCTCAGGTTGGATTAACAAATCCTGCACGTATTGGTGCTGACGTTTGTCACTTAAACTTACATAAAACGTTTGCTATTCCTCATGGTGGTGGTGGTCCTGGTGTAGGTCCAATTTGTGTGGCAGCTCATTTAGTTCCTTTCTTACCAACCAACCCAGTTGTTAAAGTAGGTGGTGATAACGCCATCACGGCAATTTCTGCAGCGCCTTACGGTTCTGCCTTGGTATGTTTGATTTCTTACGGATACATCTCTATGTTAGGTGCTGATGGATTGAAACAATCTACCATGACTGCGATCCTAAATGCAAACTATATGAAAGCCCGTTTAAGCGAAGGCTACGAAGTGTTGTATTCAGGAGAAAGAGGACGTGCAGCTCACGAAATGATCATTGATTGCCGTATGTTTAAAGCCAAAGGTATTGAAGTAACAGATATCGCTAAACGCTTGATGGATTACGGTTTCCACGCACCAACTGTTTCTTTCCCTGTGGCAGGAACATTGATGATTGAACCAACCGAATCGGAAGATTTGGCAGAATTGGATCGTTTTTGTGATGCGATGCTTTCTATTCGCAAGGAAATAGAAGCGGTAACTGCGGAAGATACCAATAACGTATTGAAAAACGCACCTCACACATTAGCGATGTTAACTGCTGAAACATGGGAATTGCCTTATTCACGTCAACAAGCTGCTTATCCGTTAGAATACATTGAAGACAACAAATTTTGGCCAAGCGTACGTCGCGTAGATGATGCTTATGGTGATAGAAATTTAATTTGTTCTTGTGCTCCGATTGAAGCTTATATGGAAGCTTAATTGCTTTTTTTATAAAACGAAGAGGCTGTCCTAAAGTTTAGGGCAGCCTCTTTTATTTTTAGCTTAAAACCTACAAGGTTCTAAAAACCTTGCAGGTTTTGTATTTTACTTTTTACTCTCGTTTAACAAACGTTTCATAATAGCCCATTGTTTCAAGGTATCACGAGCTTCTAAGGCTGGATAACCCAACATGGTTTTTCCTGCTGCTACATCACCTGTAACTCCGGATCCCGCACCAATAACGGCTCGGTCACCAATAGTAGTATGGTCTTTAATAGAGGCGCTTCCACCAATAATAACTCCGTTGCCTAATTTTACCGATCCTGCTAAACCGCTGTTTCCTGCCATTATACAGAACATACCTAACTCGCTATTATGACCTATTTGTACTAAATTATCAATTTTACAACCGTCACCAATAATCGTAGAACTGAATTTACCGCGATCTACACAAGCATTGGCTCCAATTTCTACTTGATTACCAATAATTACATCACCGATTTGTGGAATTTTAACCAAACCTCGTTCTGGGCACGGACGGAAACCAAACCCATCGGCTCCAATGGTAGCGTTGGGATGGATGATACACTGATGTCCGATTTTTGAACGTTCACGAATCACACTACCTGACCAAATTGTGGTTTGTTTTCCAATAATACAATCGTCTAAAACTGTTACGTTTGGGTACAGAATGGTTCCATCGCCAATTTCAGTACGTGGTCCTACATAACACCCTGCCCCTATTTTAACGCCGTTTCCTATTTTTGCCGAATCATCGATTACTGCCGTTGGATGAATATCAACAGAAAATTCGGGCATAGGCGAAGCAAATAGTTCCAAAATCTGACTCATAGCTAAATCGGCATCATCTACTTGAATAAAAGCTCTATTATCGCCTGGTTCAATAGCAATATCTTTGTTCACTACCGCAACACTTGCTGCAGAGGTATTCCATAATTTTTCGTATTTTTTATTTCCGATAAAAGAAATATCTGATGTTTTGGCTCGAGTAAGTTCTTC
>CAZZDI010000231.1:0-3870 GCA_964653155.1 uncultured Flavobacteriaceae bacterium
TTAGAAATGAAAAGCGCCATTTTGGGTTTTCTTTCCGAAGAATAGATACGCCATTTCATTTTAAAACGCTCGGCAATATTGGCCTTAAATTCCGCTTTAAAAACTTCGGTATTAAACGAATCCGACCCAAATTCACTTTCCAAACGCATAAAAAAGATGTTTTGTTCACGGTCCACATGTTGGTCTATGTAAACAATATTCCCTTGGTTGCCTGCAATAAAATTGGTGACCGAAGCAATAATGTACGGGCGGTCTTTACAGTGTATTAAAATGGTAATTTTATTCATGAAATTCCTAAGCTTTATGGGCTAAAAATAATGTAAAATAAGTTAGGATAGGATTTAGGAAATGATTTTAGATATTTTTTAGAATACCTGTTCTTTTTTTGAATATTTCGTAAATTGCGATAATAATATTCAATGTTTTTTGCGAATGAAACAGCAGGAGCCCTATAAGCCGAAACATCATGTAAGGATAGTAACTGCCGCCTCACTTTTTGATGGCCACGATGCTTCCATCAATATTATGCGCCGAATTATCCAGGCCACTGGAGTGGAAGTGATTCATTTGGGGCACGACCGAAGTGTTGAAGAAGTAGTCAATACGGCCATTCAGGAAGATGTGCAGGCCATATGTTTAACCTCTTACCAAGGCGGACACAACGAATATTTTAAGTATATGTACAACCTTTTAAAAGAAAAGGGAGCAGGACACATTAAAATCTTTGGCGGCGGTGGCGGCGTTATTTTGCCTTCGGAAATTAAGGAGTTGATGGATTATGGCATTGCCCGAATTTATTCGCCCGATGATGGCAGGGAAATGGGCTTGCAAGGTATGATAAACGATTTGGTTGAAAAGGCCTCCCCCAACCCCTCCAAAGGAGGGGAGCATATATTGCCCCACAATTATGATGCTTCTAATTTGCTGAAGCTTGCTCCTGAAAAAATATTAAATAAATTAAAAAGTAAAGACAATAATACCATTGCAAGGTTAATTTCTTTAGCTGAAAATAATTACAAGGAATTCAAGACCTTGTTTTCAAGCTTGAGTGAGACCTCCACCCCTTTGGGGAGGTCGGGAGGGGCTTCTCCCATTCTAGGCATAACGGGCACCGGAGGCGCAGGAAAATCCAGTTTGGTTGATGAGTTGGTACGGAGGTTTTTAAAGGATTTTCCTGAGAAAACAGTGGGGATTATTTCTGTAGATCCTTCAAAACGAAAAACAGGCGGCGCACTTTTGGGCGATCGCATCCGGATGAATGCCGTTAACAATCCGCGGGTTTATATGCGCAGTTTGGCCACAAGGCAATCCAATTTGGCATTGTCGAAACACGTGAATGAGGCTATCCAGATTTTAAAGGCGGCGGCATTCGATTTGATTATTTTGGAAACCTCGGGCATTGGGCAATCAGACACCGAAATCACCGAACATTCCAATGTGTCGCTTTACGTGATGACGCCCGAATTTGGCGCGGCCACTCAATTGGAAAAAATTGATATGCTCGATTTTGCCGATTTGGTCGCTATCAATAAATTCGATAAAAGAGGGGCGCAGGATGCCCTTCGCGACGTGAAAAAGCAATATATGCGAAATCATAATCTTTGGGACGTTTCGCAAGATGATTTGCCCGTTTTTGGGACTATTGCTTCGCAGTTTAACGATCCGGGGATGAACCATCTTTATCAAGCTATTATTTTAAAGCTGAATGAAAAAACGGATGCCAACTTAAAATCTTCCTTTTCGGCTTCAAATGAAAATAGCGAGAAGCTTTATATCATTCCGCCGTCAAGGATACGTTACCTTTCTGAAATTTCGGAAAATAATCGTAATTACGATAAACAAGCTGCCGAGCAAGTTGAAATAGCCCAAAAACTTTATGGAATTTATAAAACGATAGAATCTGTATCTAACGTCATTTCAAGTGAAACGAAGCCATCTTTCCTTGACAAGCATGGATTGAATAATGATGAGATTCTTCGACAAGCTAAGAATGACAATTCAAGCGCAGTCGAGAACAAGGAGTTTTTAAAGTTACTTTTCAAGGAATTCGACCGAATAAAACAACAGCTTAAACCCAAGCACTGGGAAATTATTTTAAGATGGGAAGATAAAGTGAACCGCTATAAAAACCCGGTTTACACATTCAAGGTTCGGGATAAAGACATCAAAATAGAAACGCATACGGAGTCGTTGTCGCATACAAAAATCCCGAAAGTGGCTTTGCCAAAGTACCAAGCCTGGGGCGATATTTTACGTTGGTGTTTGCAGGAAAATGTGCCCGGGGAGTTTCCGTTTACAGCGGGGCTTTACCCGTTTAAGAGAACGGGCGAAGACCCCACCCGCATGTTCGCTGGCGAGGGTGGGCCAGAGCGTACTAACAGGCGATTTCATTACGTGAGTGCGGGGCTGCCGGCCAAACGATTATCTACTGCTTTCGATAGTGTGACACTTTATGGGAACGATCCCGATTACCGCCCCGATATTTACGGAAAAATAGGCAATGCCGGGGTGTCCATTTGCTGCCTCGACGATGCCAAAAAACTCTATTCTGGATTTAATTTGGCCGATGAAATGACGTCCGTTAGCATGACCATTAACGGGCCAGCGCCGATGTTGTTGGGCTTTTTTATGAATGCCGCTATCGATCAGCAATGCGAAATTTATATCAAGGAAAATGGATTGGAAGATGCGGTTGAAAATAAAATAACCGAAATTTATAAAGGTAAAGAGCGCCCCAAATACAACGGCGTATTACCCAAAGGTAACAACGGATTGGGTTTGATGCTTTTGGGCGTTACGGGCGATCAAGTGCTGTCTTCCGAAGTTTATAAAAAAATAAAAAAAGCAACCTTATCGCAAGTGCGCGGTACGGTACAGGCCGATATTTTAAAAGAAGACCAAGCGCAAAACACTTGCATTTTTTCAACCGAATTTGCCTTGCGTTTAATGGGCGACGTGCAGGAATATTTTATTCAAAACCAAATACGTAATTTTTATTCGGTGTCTATTTCGGGCTACCACATTGCAGAGGCCGGCGCCAACCCCATTACCCAATTGGCGCTTACGTTGTCCAACGGATTTACTTACGTGGAATACTACCTAAGCCGCGGCATGGACATCAATAAATTTGGACCGAATCTGTCGTTTTTCTTCTCCAATGGCATCGACCCCGAATATGCCGTTATTGGGCGTGTGGCCAGAAAAATTTGGGCAAAAGCCATGAAATACAAGTACGGTGCCAACGCCCGGGCGCAAATGCTTAAATACCATATTCAGACTTCGGGCAGAAGTTTACATGCTCAGGAAATCGACTTTAACGACATCCGTACCACGTTGCAGGCTCTATATGCGATTTACGACAATTGTAACTCGCTGCACACCAATGCGTACGATGAAGCGATTACCACGCCAACGGAAGAATCGGTACGCCGGGCTATGGCCATTCAATTAATTATTAATAAGGAATTGGGCTTGGCCAAAAATGAAAACCCCATTCAAGGGGCTTTTATTGTTGAAGAACTGACCGATTTGGTGGAAGAAGCCGTTTTATTGGAATTCGATAGAATTACCGAAAGGGGCGGTGTTCTCGGTGCTATGGAAACCATGTATCAGCGTAGTAAAATCCAGGAAGAAAGCCTGTATTACGAAACTTTGAAGCACAGTGGAAAATTCCCGATTATTGGTGTGAATACTTTTTTGAGCAGTAAAGGTTCGCCTACGGTTTTGCCCATGGAAGTAATTCGGGCTACAGAGGAAGAAAAAGAATTTCAGATAAAAACGCTTAAAAATCTTCATAAGCACAACCAAACGGAAGCATTGTTAAAGGAACTTCAGCAAAAAGCCATCAACAATGAAAATATTTTTGAATCG
>CAZZDI010000232.1:0-3858 GCA_964653155.1 uncultured Flavobacteriaceae bacterium
TTTTACTTTTTAGCTTAGTGGCTCTCATCGCACTATCGTGCAGCACGAGCAAACAAATAGAAAAAGCCGTAAGTGTGGGCAATTATGATCAGGCTATTTCTTATGCCTTAGATAAATTACGCACCAATAAGGACAAAAAAGGAAAAGCCGATTTTATAATCATGCTTCACGAAGCCTACAATAAAGCCACCGCCCGCGATTTGGATAACATCGATTTCCTTAAAAAAGACAACAATCCCGAAAATTACATTCGCATTTACGATGCCTACGTGGCTTTGGATAACCGCCAAGAGCGCATCAAGCACATTTTGCCACTGTACGCCAATGGAAAGGAAGTCCGTTTTAATTTTTCAAATTACCACAACCAAATTATTGGAGCCAAAAACAGTGCCTCAGAACAACTTTATATCAACGCCACCGCTGTTTTAAAGTCAAAAACAGCTAATAAAATGGACTACCGTTTTGCGTACGACCAGTTCCGTGATATTGAAGACATCAACCCAAATTACAAAAATGTGCGCCAACTTATGGACGTAGCCCACCAAAAAGGGACGGACTTTGTTTTGGTTGAAATGATAAACGATACCCAAAAAGTGATTCCGCAACGCTTGGAAGATGATTTATTGAATTTCAGCACTTACGGATTGAACAACCTTTGGACAGTGTACCACAACAACCCCACAAACGAGGTAAAGTACGATTACAGCATGCGCGTTAATTTACGGGAAATAAACACGTCGCCCGAGCAAATTAAAGAACGCCAAATCATCAAGGAAAAACAAATTGTGGATGGCAAAAAACTGTTATTGGATGAGCGTGGCAACCAAGTAAAAGACAGCTTGGGTAACGCCATTGAAGTGGACAATCTAAAAACCGTGCGTTGCGAGTTTTATGAATTCACACAATTTAAGGCCGTAAAAGTGGCCGGAAACGTGGAGTATTACAACTTAAACACCAAACAGCTAGCGGATGCCTTTCCGGTGGATAGTGAGTTTGTATTTCAACACATTTATGCCGATGCCCGTGGCGACCGCCGCGCTTTGGAAACCACACTTCTACCCTTTCTAAATAACAGACGCGTGCCCTTCCCCACCGAAGAGCAAATGATTTACGACACCGGAGAAGACCTTAAACTTCAACTGAAAAATATTATGAATTCGTATGTTTTGAATTAGATCACACCGAAAAAGGCTGTCTAAACAAGGAATATTTTCAATTGAAGAACCTTCCGGAAGGTATCCGTTTCAATTCCCCTGTATCCAAATTATAAAGATAAACAATGGCTTCAACCGGCGTGCCATCTTCTAAAAAAACAGTAACCTGTTCCTTTTTAAACAAATGTGGTTCGAGGTAATTCGGTCCTGTGCCCTCGTAGTCATCCAGCACTTTAAACACGGTATCGGAGTCCTGTATTTTGAATATTTTTCCGTGTACTTTTTCAGAAGCATCTTCACTTAAAACCGCCCCCGGATACCAAGATACTCTATAAAGTTTTCCGTGGAAATAACCATTACCCAAACATTCGGAATGGGCCTGTAAAAAACTGGCCATATCGTTGCCGGTATCTTTTAAAAGTGTGCCGTAAACGAATAAATAATTGGAACTCACGGACTAAACAAACTGACCTAAATCCAGGTTGTTGATGGCTCCATGGCTATCGTGCGCCACAACACTTCCGTTTTTAATGGCCAACAATTGCGGCGATTCGTGAACCACTTGGAACTTAGCTGCGATTTCATTGGAAACCTCACGAAAGGCAATTAAATCCAAATAGTACAAATCGGCATCGGTATCGTTTAAATTGTAATCGGCCTCAAATTGTTTTTTTACCATACGGCTGATGCCGCAACGGGTAGAATGCTTAAAGATGAATTGTGTTTTTTCGTTTGAATTTTGCCGAATGTCATTTAACTGACTAACATCAGTCAACTCAATCCATGGCAAAGCATTTTCTTCTTTAGGTTCGTTTGAACCGCCGAATAATTTATTTAATAGTCCCATATCATTTCTTTTTTTAATCTACTAAATCTGTTAACTTTTCATTCAGTCGAATCAAACTCAAAATCTTACAAACCGACAAAAAGTCACTACAAACAAGCCATTTACAGACATTTTGTCTCCCAACACACATTGGTAAGATAATTGACTTCATGTGATTGTAAAATTAAAAAACAAATCAGGTTCTCTAAAAGGGAATCCAAAAAAATAAAAAATATGAACCTAAACAATTATACCATAAAATCGCAGGAAGCCATACAGCAAGCACAGCAAATTGCGCAAGGTTTCGGGCATCAGCAAATAGAAAACGAACACCTTTTTAAAGGCATTTTTGAAGTGGACGAAAACGTTTTGCCATTCATTTTGAAAAAATTGAATGTTAACGTCCCAATGCTTCAACAAGCCTTAGATAAGCAACTGGAAAGTTTTTCGAAAGTTTCGGGTGGCGAACTGATGCTTTCCCGTGAAGCCGGAAAATCGCTGAACGAAGCATCGATCATCGCCAAGAAAATGAAAGACGATTATGCATCGATTGAACATTTGATTCTGGCGATTTTTAAATCGAACAGTAAAATAGCACAGATGCTGAAAGACCAAGGTGTTACCGAAAAAACCTTGAACGCCGCTATTGCTGAATTACGCCAAGGCGACCGCGTAACATCGCAAAGCCAAGAAGACACCTATAACTCTTTGAGTAAATACGCCAAAAACCTAAACCAATTGGCCAAAGACGGCAAGTTGGATCCCGTTATTGGTCGTGATGAGGAAATACGCAGAATCCTTCAAATTCTTTCGCGTCGCACCAAAAACAATCCGATTTTGGTTGGTGAACCGGGCACGGGAAAAACCGCTATTGCCGAAGGATTAGCGCACCGAATTATTGATGGCGATATTCCTGAAAACCTAAAAGACAAGCAAATTTTCGCTCTTGATATGGGCGCACTAATTGCCGGAGCCAAATACAAGGGTGAATTTGAAGAACGCCTAAAAGCGGTAATTAAAGAAGTGACCAACAGCAACGGTGATATCGTGTTGTTCATTGACGAAATCCACACCCTTGTTGGTGCGGGTGGCGGACAAGGCGCTATGGATGCGGCCAACATTTTAAAGCCTGCCCTAGCCCGTGGCGAACTGCGTGCTATTGGAGCAACCACTTTAGATGAGTATCAAAAATACTTTGAGAAAGACAAGGCCCTGGAACGACGTTTCCAAAAAGTAACGGTAAATGAACCCGATACCGAAAGTGCCATTTCCATACTTCGCGGTATCAAGGAAAAATACGAAACACACCATAAAGTGCGCATAAAAGATGATGCCATTATCGGTGCGGTAGAATTGTCGCAACGCTACATCACCAACCGTTTTTTACCCGATAAAGCCATCGATTTAATGGATGAGGCAGCTTCAAAAATGCGTATGGAAATCAACTCCAAGCCCGAAGAACTCGATGTTTTGGATAGAAAAATCATGCAATTGGAAATTGAAATCGAGGCCATTAAGCGCGAAAAAGATGAAGTAAAATTGAAAAGTTTGCGTTCCGATTTAGCTAATCTAAAAGAAGAGCGCAACGAAATCAACGCCAAATGGAAAAGTGAAAAAGAAGTGGTCGATAATATCCAAAATACCAAACAGGATATCGAAAACTTCAAATTGGAAGCCGAAAAAGCCGAACGCGAAGGTGATTACGGAAAAGTGGCCGAACTCCGCTACGGTAAAATAAAGCAAGCCCAAGAACAGCTTGAAATTTACCAAAAGCAATTGCAGGAACAGAGTGAAAATTCCTTGATAAAAGAGGAAGTTACTTATGATGATATTGCTGAAGTCGTGGCAAAATGGACCGGCATCCCCGTGACCAAAATG
>CAZZDI010000233.1:0-3853 GCA_964653155.1 uncultured Flavobacteriaceae bacterium
TTGTAAAAGCTATAATTTTGTAACAATGAGTATGATACACAAGACATATCGCTTTCTATGGGTTCGGGAAACCGGACCCTTTTTTTTATTCCCATCAGGGCTCTTTTTTTGTATTCAACAGATACTTCCAGGTGGTTAAAGGTTTAAATTGTATAATTCTTCTCGTGATAGTATTTTAATGTTTTCAGTCATAACTGCAACTACAATTCTAAGATTATTTCGTCATATTCAATTGGACTGTCACCAAATCGCCCTATAAGCGTTTCCCTTAATGCTATGAGATACAGCATTTGCATTCTGACACCTGTAATACCTATTTTTTGCTGTTTAAAATATGCCTCAGCCAATTCTTTATCAGTTTTAGCACTAAACCTATTTTTATAATCATCTATGACTGCGCTATCTTCAGAATCTAAATTTGGTATTACTCCTTTTAACATTTTTTAATCAATTACAAATAGGCTTTAATACGCTCTGCTACTGTTTCAATGATTTTATCTGCTTCGGGTTGATGTCCTTCTGTAATTTGATGTGCTACACTGGTTTTCCAAGCCCGCTTTACATTTACTATTTTAGAATCGTCTATTAAATCTTCCGGGGATTGATACTCTAGATTTTTATGTTTCATTTTTTTAAGGAAAATAGAAGTAATCGTTTCCCAGTCTTTTTTGCTAAACTTCTCTGTTAAATGGTATAAATCATAAAAATCTCTTGGAGCTGTATAAGACCGTTGTTTTAATGCTCGTAATTTTTCTGCTACTACCTCATTAATGCTATAACAATTACTTTGTTTTTCGCCTGTTGGCTCATCAGAATACGGATGCATAATAGCTTTTGCTTCTGTATCTAGCAACAGTACCTCATCAGTACTTATTTCAAGTTTTATTTTGGTATGCCATCGATTGGACGGTAGCGGGCGTTGGTTTTTAGAGTGATTAGCTCCCCAATATTTTATGTACACTTGATAGCCTTTGAGTTTGTCTTGAAACATTAAAGGGTCAACTTTACCAACACTAAATTGTATTCCTGTATTTGCTTCGGTGATTTTAGCTATGCTTTGCAATATTTTTTGATCTAATACAAAGTTTTTATTCAATGCTGTAAAATCCAAGTCTTCTGAAAAGCGATAGTTTTTGATATAGCATTTACGTAGGCAAGTACCACCTTTAAAGACCAAATCATCTTTGTAATGTGCTATAAACACCGATAAAAAATGCCCTAATACATAATCCTTATCTACCGTATCCGGTGGCACTTTCCATTCTTGGGCTTTTTGTATAATCTCTTTTTGAAGAATCATCTAATATTCATTTTGTGCCATTTGTAATAAGTTTTCTTTACTAATGTTTAAACGTAATTTCCATTCGCGTACAAACTCGCCCTCTTCTATACCTCCTGCATCTATTAAACTATATCGCTTATTTACCTGTGTTTTGGCATAATTGATAAAACTTTGTAGTTTTTCTTTATGAAACAAGGAAGCTAAATATCCCAATCGTTTTGTCAGGGCGATATTGCTGTAGGTCTTGGTATATTCTATTAGTTTATTGTTAGTTATTTTTGCATTAGCAAAAGCTTTTATAAGGTCTGCAAAATCACCTGCATAACGGGGTTGGTCAAAACAATCTACCAAGGTCATTTCCACATCGGTTATGGAAAAACTATCGTCTCCATAGCCTTCTTGTACAATGCCTATATTTTTGGTTGTTTTTACACTTACAAATTTTATGCTGGAACCCAATATTTGTGTTTCTCGTTTGCGTTGGGTGGTTTTTACAAATACCGTATTGGGAAAACGTTCTGTCAGCCCGTGATGGTATAAAGCCGACCAATAGGCAATACTGCTGTTTTGGCTTATAAAGGTTGCCAATACATTTACATTGTTGTAATTAGGTTTTGCGTATATTCCTCGTTCAATACGTACTAACAACTCTTTTTGATATAGGTTTTCTACTAGCTCATTTACATTATCGGTTAGATTTGCAGAAAGTTGAGTAGCCAAGTCTTTTAAGTTGAAGTATAACATTTCATTATCTTCCAAATACTTCAATAAAGCTATTTGGTCTTCGTTTAAATTTTCTGATATATACGTGCTTTTTGCCATTACCTTTTATGTTTCAATAAACCCTAAAAAATGGGGTCTATTGTTACACGAATGGTAAAAGTATAGCTTTTGGTTTAAAAATCTCCGATTTTAATGAAAAACTTTTGAATAAATTCCATGGTTCAATCTGAAAACCAGAACCATACGCAATTCAGTAAACATAGCTTCCTCAGCCCATTTCCCTGCTTTCCGTTACCCTGAAATCCGGGAAAAGCGCTTCGTCAAAAAAGTCTTGGACACAACCCCTTCTTTTTCTTCCCATTCCGTTTCCCCATTCCGGAAAGGTTTGGAATGGGATACTACACTTCCCGGTCAGCATCGGGCCTCAAAAAGGAAGGGGTTAAGTCCGCTTTGACCATGCTTTCAATGGAACAATAATAATCAAGAAATATCCCAACATTATTTCCGCAAGATAAACCCGGAAAATGTTTCTCGGACAAGGGACGGCATAAAGCCCCTCCTCTTCCCCCTCCTGCCTATCGGCAGGCTGGTTTATTCCGTTTCCTTGCCACGCCAAAATTTTCGCTTCCGTTTGGTTCGCCCTGAAAATAATGTTGAACCTAAAAGTTATAATCATGGAACATCCTGAAACGCACCAACTCGATTTCGGCTTTGATTTAGAGCCACTGGCACAACCGAAATCCAAGCAAAAGCCCCCGAAACAAGACCAGTCCGATTTTGTCTTCGATTTTATGGATTGCCTGAGCAGCCCCATTATTGTCTATCCGAACTCCTGGCAGGATGCCGTGCCCAAACACCTGCTTAACGACATTCCCCTGGCCCGCCTGTTGGCCCAGATGCAGGGACAGCGGATGGCCTCTCTGACAGAGGTAGTGGCCTATATGATGCCCCGTACCTTCGAATCGCCATTGGCCAGTGAGTGGGTGAACATTTATATCTGGTGCGGGCTGCAATACGCCAAGACCTTTAAGAATGCCGGACAGTTCGAGGCTATGGCCGAAATTGCCCCAGAGAAACTTTCCGGCTATCAGGAGGGTTTGCTGAAAGGGCTCAGAGTTTGGATTTACGACAAACGCCGTCAGGCCCTGAAAGAGCGTATGAAAGCCAATACCACAAAATCCGGAACGGAAACCACAACCCGGCAGCAAAATCTCTTCGACCCGCCCGATGGGGAATGAAGCTTTAGACAATAAGTCACAAAACTAGTTGTCGCAGCTCATATCCGTCAAAGCAACAATAAATTTGCTTCATGATTTTAAGGACAGTTTATTTCATAAAAACCATTTTATCCAAAGTAAGCCTATTTGCAACATTGATAATTTCTCTTCGTCTTTAAATAAAAGATTCCGATTTTATACCGGAATTTCTTGGCATAAAACTTGTGTCCGTTTTAAAGCCTATAAAATGGTTCAACCTTAATAGAGAAAAATGAAATTCCAATGTATCATCATATGTATGTTAGCTACCTCAATTGCAGCATACGCTCAAAGTGGGAATTTAACCAATGCCCATAAAAAAGAAATCATCGACTCCATCAACTATCAACTGAAGGATAAATACGTGTTTGAAAAAGTGGCGGACTTAATGGCCAAAGATTTACTAAAAAGGTACAAACGCGGTGAATACAAAATGATTACAGACAAAACCGTTTTTGCCGACTCACTGAAAAGCCATTTGTTCACGATTAGCAAAGATAAACATATTGGTGTTGCTTATGATGAAGAAAAAGCGGCACGATTGAGAAGTCCTTCAAAAAAAGAGGATCCGGCCGAAAAATTCAATAGGGTC
>CAZZDI010000234.1:0-3800 GCA_964653155.1 uncultured Flavobacteriaceae bacterium
GGATTATTTTACGTTCTGAAGTTTTAGTTGAACCTGTTAATAGTGAAATACTGATACTTAGTTTGTTACACAACACAAACAACCCGTTATAGTGCTGGACTGACAAAATTTCAGTCGGTGCCATTAAACAGGCTTGAAAACCGTTGTCAAGTGCCATGAGCATTGACATGAACGCTACAATCGTCTTGCCGGAACCCACGTCGCCTTGAAGAAGTCGATTCATTTGTGCTTGGCTACCTAAATCTGCGCGAATTTCCTTTAAAACCCGTTTTTGTGCATGGGTTAAATTAAATGGTAAATGTTCCTTGAAAAAGGTGTTGAAATAGTAGCCCACGTTTTCAAAAGGGAGTCCTTTTATTTTGCTTTTGTGCAATTGGTTTTTAATAATCAATTGCAGTTGAATATAAAATAATTCTTCAAATTTTAACCGAAATTGTGCCTTGGCGAGTAGCTCCTGGCTTTTCGGAAAATGCACATTAAAAAGCGCTTCACTTTTCGAAATTAATTTTAATTCGGTGCGAATCGGTTCCGATAGGGTTTCGTAAAAGCGTCTGTTGGTTTCAATAAAAAGTTGTTGGATAATTTTAATAATTACCCGGTTGGTAATGCCTCTGTTCGATAATTTTTCGGTGGAAGGATAAACGGGCTGCATGGCCGAACGGATGTTTTTTTCATGTTCTTCAAGCAGTTCCATTTCTGGGTGCGGCATGCTAAATTTGCTATTAAACCAATTGGTTTTTCCGAAGGCTACGTAAGGTTTATTCAGCTTTAAACTTTCTCGAATCCATTTATGTCCGCGAAACCAAACCAATTCCATGGTGCCGGTATCGTCTTGAAAGGTGGCGACCAATCGTTTTCCGCGTTTTTGGGCCACTTCCTTGAAACTGGTGATTTTTCCAATAACCTGAACATCAGCGTTGCTTTGCTGCAATTGATTGGTTTGGTAGTAGCGTGTCCGGTCAATATACCGATTGGGAAACAGATTGATTAAATCCTGGTAGGTATGTATGCCAAGCTCCTTGCGCAACAAATCGGCACGGTTGGGGCCAACCCCTTTTAAATAATCGATGGGTGTTTGAAGGTTAACAGACATGAGGGCGAATTTAAGCAATTCAAACAAAAGATTAAATCCTTTGGTTTGGTCATTTTTTTGCTTTTGTTCATTTTAAAAACCGAAATATTTTAGCCGATAATTCTTTTTCATTGGTTAAATTTGGCGTCTTTAAAGGATAATTAAGTTTATATTGACCAATGAGAAAGCTGAACGAATTTATTTGGGAAACACACGGTATTCATGCAGGAACCGAACAAGACCACGTTAAACACGGTATTGATAAGTTAGAGGACATCATCGATAAGGCTATTGAAGCCGGAAACCCGAGCATCACTTTTATTATCCATTCGCCACGGTTAACGAGTTTTAGGTACATTGCCGAGCGCGATACCAATGTGAAGTTTATCCGCGGCAACCGTTCGTATTTAAATTATCCGAAGCGCATTGCCAATCTCCGTGAAAAATATAAAGGCCGAATTAACATTAAATACGGTGTGGAGCTGGAGTGGATGGGGCCCGATTTAGGCTTGCAATGGAGCCGTTCTAAAATTTTTCAGGCCGAAGACGCCGATTACGTGATTGGTTCGGTACATTTTGCTCCTGAAGGTTTGCCTTATGACGGGTCGAAGGAAGAGGCCGAAGAACTGCTTAAAATACGTGGCAGCCTTGAAGCCTATTGGGAAGGTTATTTTGATGAAATGATCCAGATGATTGAATGTTTTGGCGATATGATCCAAATTATCGGCCATATTGATTTGCCAAAACTGAACGTGGATATGCCTGAAGCTTTGGTGAATTTTGAAACCAGTGCGCATCCGTTGGCCAATAAATTCCGCACCCTTTTGGAATTGATTGCCGATAGAAATTTATCGCTCGATGTCAACATGGCCGGAAAGTTTAAAGGTGTGGGGGTATATCCCACACAAAATATTTTACGCCGGGCCAGAGAACTCCAAATTCCGGTTTGCGTGGGGACTGATACGCACCATGTGCGTTACTACGGGTTGAATTACAAGGAAAGTTTGGAGTACATCCAAGAAGCAGGCTACGAAAGTTATGTAAGCTACTCGAAGTTAATTCCCGAAAACCGTACCATTTACGACGACCACGAACTAAAAGTAAAATACACCATTTTAAACAAAGGGATTGAGCTGCTCAACCAAAGGCTGGACGATAACCACCGAAGAATCATCCCCGATTTTTCTTTTGGAGGTTCGTTTTTGGAATTTGTTGATATTTATAAAAATTCAACCGGAATGGGCGATTATAACGCCATCAGGATCAGAAAATGGGGCAAATCCATTACCGTAACCAACGAAGCGCCCAAAAGGCCCGATACAAAAGTGAACGGCCTATTTTCAGAACATTTGGATATGCCGGGCGTTATTTCGTCGTTGTTCAACACGTTGGCTTCCGAAGGCATTAATGTGGAAACGGCGCGTTTAAAATCGAACCAGGATGGTACCGCAGAGGCATTTCTATCAATCGATAACAGCAACGGCAATATCCAAAGCGCCATCGATTTTATTAATGGTACCGATTCCGGGCTGTTTAAAAAGCTCACTTACAAGGAAGATGCACTATTGCCGCAATACCGTAATGGTGGTGTGTATTTGCTGGAAATGGACGGCGTACGATTGAATTTAGGGTTGAGTGAAAAGGTCATTTTAACCAAACACCACAATGCTCCGGGCGTGTTACTGATTTTATTATCGGCTTTGGCTTCAAAAAATATCAACATTAAAGATTTAAGATTGGGTAAAATGAATGATGTTGGGTATTCGGCTTTGGCCATTGATGGAGATAGTAACGTGGTTAGAAGCTTGCTGAACAAATTGGGCGATCAATACTATGAGGCCAATTTAATTGAATTTCATAGTTTTTAGTCGGGAATTTTCTTTTTTGGACTAATCTTTGCTATCTTGAAACGCATGAAACGTTTTGGCTTTTTGCTGTGCTTTTTTGTAACCTGTTCTTGGGCACAACAAATAGATGTTGTTGATTTTAAACATTGTTCGGCAGATGTGCATTTTGATACTTCACAAAGTAAGGTTTTTGGTGAGGTGGATTATACTTTTGAAATCTTAAAAGATGTTGATTCTGTTTTCTTGGACGCGATTAAAATGGATGTTAAAGCGGTTTCTGTTAATGGAAATCTCATAAAGTTCAGTAACAACGGAACGCAAATTTGGATAAAAAAACATTTTGAAGCGGGTAAAGTTTATCAGCTCAATTTTGAGTATTCTGCAAACCCCAAAAAGGCACTCTATTTTATAGATTGGGACACTAAGTTGTTCACTGATCGGAGTCGAAGTGAAATGGAAGAGGGCGTTGGAGCAGACAGCATTTCGGCTACGCTCAATGCCCGTAATAAACAAATATGGACACAGGGCCAGGGCAAATACACCAGTAATTGGTTGCCTTCAATCGATGATATGAACGATAAAATAGAGTTCGATTTATCCATCACTTTTGATAAAGGATTCGAAGTCATTTCCAACGGAAAACTCATAAAAAAGGAAGAAGCTCTCGGGAAAACAATTTCGCATTTCGATATGAAACAACCCATGAGCAGCTATTTGGTGGCTCTGGCTATTGGCAAGTACAACAAAAAGGTGGAATATTCAAAAAGCGGCCTTCCTCTGGAAATGTATTATTATCCCGAAGATTCGCTTAAAGTAGAGCCCACTTACCGATACACCAAACAAATGTTCGATTTTTTGGAAACGGAAATCGGTGTGCCGTA
>CAZZDI010000235.1:0-3697 GCA_964653155.1 uncultured Flavobacteriaceae bacterium
TTAATATTATGCTTAAAGAGTTTAAGGAATTTGCAATGAAGGGCAACCTTGTTGATATTGCAGTTGGTTTTGTTATGGGCGCCGCTTTTAAAGAAGTGGTTACAGCGTTTACCGGAGGAATTGTGTCCCCCTTAATCGGATTAATTTTCAAAGCAGACTTTAAAGATTTGAAATACGTAATTGAACCCGGAACATTGAATGAAGCAGGCGAACTAGTAGGTGAAGTTTCTGTACTTTGGGGTGCTTTCCTAACCAACGTTATCGACTTTATTATTGTAGCATTCGTTATGTTTATGATTGTAAAAGGCGTTAACAAAATGAAGAAAAAAGAAGAACCAGCTCCTGAAGCTCCAAAAGGCCCAACCCAAGAAGAGCTATTAAGCGAAATTAGAGATTTGTTAAAAAAATAACAATTTGTTAATAATACAACAACCTGTTATTTGTTGTTAAAAAGCCCCCATTTTTAAAAAATGGGGGCTTTTTTTAGATTTTAAAATGGAATTAATACTTAGTTTTGTTTCTACAAATTTTTAATAAAAGTATAAAGATGAAAGTAGCTGTTGTTGGCGCCACTGGTATGGTTGGCGAAGTGATGCTAAAAGTTCTTGCAGAACGTAATTTTCCTGTAACCGAATTAATTCCCGTAGCGTCTGAGCGCTCTGTTGGAAAAACAATAACCTACAAAAACAACGATTATAAAGTAGTTGGGCTGGAAACGGCAGTTTCTATGCAACCAGATATCGCTTTGTTTTCTGCTGGTGGGAGCACTTCGGTAGAGTGGGCTCCAAAATTTGCAGAAGCCGGCACTACTGTGGTTGACAACTCTTCGGCTTGGAGAATGGATCCCACTAAAAAATTGGTGGTTCCAGAAATAAACGCCAATGAATTGACCAAAGACGATAAAATTATTGCCAACCCAAACTGTTCCACCATTCAGTTGGTTATGGCACTAAATCCGTTGCATAAAAAATATAAAATGAAACGCGTGGTGGTTTCTACCTACCAATCGGTTTCTGGCACCGGTGTAAAGGCCGTTCGCCAGTTGGAAAATGAAATTGCCGGTGTTGAAGGCGAAATGGCTTATCCCTATCCAATAGGAAGAAACGCATTGCCGCACTGCGATGTATTTGAAGAAAATGGCTACACCAAAGAAGAGATGAAATTGGCGCGCGAGCCACAAAAAATCATGAACGACCGCTCGTTCTCTGTTTCCGCTACAGCGGTAAGAATACCTACCTCTGGTGGGCATTCTGAGTCGGTTAACGTAGAATTTGAAAACGATTTTGATTTGGCCGATGTTCGTAAATTATTGAGCGAAACTCCAGGTATTGTTGTACAAGATGATACTGCCAACAACTCATACCCAATGCCTATCTTCGCCCATGATAAAGATGAGGTTTTTGTTGGAAGAATCCGCCGTGACGAATCGCAACCCAACACCTTAAACATATGGATCGTGGCCGATAACCTTCGTAAAGGTGCCGCCACAAACACCATCCAGATTGCCGAATACCTCGTTGAAAATAAATTGGTATAGTGCCCCATATTTTAAAAATAGTTAAAAGCTTCTGCGTTTAGTAGAGGCTTTTTCTATTTTAGCTGAAAATAACCGCTTCGCCATGAAACATTTTTTAGCATTATTATCATATTTAATATTGTTCCAAGCCTGTAAAAAAGAGCAACCAAACAAAAACACCATTGCCGTGAGCTATCCAGAAACCAAAACCGTAAACGTTACAGACAATTACTTTGACGTGGAAGTTAAAGACCCGTACCGTTGGCTTGAAGACGATAGGAGCAAAGAAACCGAAGATTGGGTAAAAGCACAAAACAACACCACACAAAGCTACCTAAGCCAGATTCCTTTTAGGAACAAAATAAAAGAGCGGCTTTCAGAATTATGGAACTACGAAAAAGTGGGCGCCCCCTTTAAAGAAGGCGATTACATCTATTTTTCAAAAAATGACGGGCTGCAAAACCAAAATGTGGTTTACAGGCAGAAAAACAACGAAGATACTGAAGTGTTTCTGAACCCCAATACATTTTCGGAAGATGGCACCGTAGCCCTAGATGCCCTCAGCTTTTCTGAAAACGGAAATATTCTGGCCTATTCCATTTCCGAAGGCGGTAGCGATTGGCGAAAAATCGTAATAATGGATGCCGAAACCAAAAAAACCATTGAAGATACCATTGTAGATGTTAAATTCACCCAAATTTCATGGTACAAAAACGAAGGCTTTTACTATTCCGGTTACGACAAGCCCCAAGGCAGTGAACTCTCGGCCAAAACCGATCAGCATAAAGTATATTACCATAAATTGGGCACTTCGCAAAAAGACGATGTTCTCATTTATGGCGGAACCCCAGAAGAAAAACACCGGTATATCTACGCCAAAGTTACCGAAGACAACCGCTTTTTGGCTTTAACCCTGCGCACCTCTACCTCCGGCAACAAACTTTTAATTAAAGATTTAACAAAGCCCAACAGCACGTTCACAACCGTTTTAAACCATACAAACAGCGACACCCATGTTTTGGAAAGCCAAGAGAACAAGCTGTTTTTGGTCACCAATTTAGGTGCCCCCAATAAAAAAGTGGTAACCGTAGATGCCGCAAACCCAACCCCCGAACATTGGACAGACGTAATCCCGGAAACCCAAGAGGTTTTAAGCCCCTCAACCAGTGGCGGCTATATTTTTGCACATTATATGGTAGATGCCGTTTCTAAAGTAATGCAATATAATTACGATGGCACTTTGGTTCGGGAAATAAAACTGCCCGGTTTGGGCACCGCCAGCGGCTTTGGAGGAAAAAAAGAAGAAAAACACGATTATTTCTATTTTAACAATTACCATACGCCTTCAAGTATCTATAAACTTGATGTTGATTCCGGAACATACCAAAAGCACTGGGCCCCAAAAATAGCTTTAAACAGTAACGATTACGAAAGCAAACAGGTATTTTATACCTCGAAAGACGGCACTAAGGTACCGATGACCATCACCCACAAAAAAGGCTTGGAATACAACGGAAAAAACCCAACCATTTTGTACGGTTACGGCGGTTTTAACATCAGTCTTACCCCAAGTTTTAGCATCACCAATATAGTTTGGATGGAACAGGGTGGTATTTTGGCCGTTCCGAATTTACGGGGCGGTGGCGAATACGGAAAACAATGGCATGATGCCGGAACCAAAATGCAAAAGCAAAACGTGTTTGACGATTTTATCGCTGCTGCGGAATACCTTATCGAAAACCAATACACGTCCTCTGAATATTTAGCAATACGTGGTGGCTCCAATGGCGGATTATTGGTTGGCGCCGTTATGACACAACGTCCAGACTTAGCTCAAGTGGCACTGCCCGCCGTTGGTGTTTTAGACATGTTACGTTACCACACTTTTACGGCCGGAGCAGGCTGGGCCTACGATTACGGCACGGCCGAAGACAGCAAAGCCATGTTTGAATACTTAAAAAGCTACTCGCCGTTGCACAACATAAAAAATGGTACTGAGTATCCGGCAACCTTAATTACCACCGCCGACCACGACGACCGCGTGGTACCGGCGCACAGCTTCAAGTTTGCTGCCGAACTGCAAAGTAAACAAGCTGGAGACAACCCCGTTTTAATACGCATTGAAACCGATGCAGGACATGGAGCCGGAACTCCCGTAAGCAAAGTGATTGAGCAATACGC
>CAZZDI010000236.1:0-3676 GCA_964653155.1 uncultured Flavobacteriaceae bacterium
CAAAATGGAGTTCTACCGTCAGTTCGAGTGATTTTTGAGGAACGAAAAAAATCGTATCGAGAACCTTCCTCGAACTAAACCTATGGTCAATCACTATATTTTTCATACTTTAGCAACGTAAACTTTAGGGGTGTTCTAAATATAGGACTGAGACATACCCTTTGAACCTGATGCGGTTAGTACCGCCGAAGGGAAAAGTTGAATAGCTTGTTGTAATATAAGCTAGCACATCTTTTCGTAAAAACACTTCTGTTCCCCCCGAAGTGTCTTTTTTCAAAGCTTTTATGTTGTCCTTCTGTTTACAATAACAAAATATATTGTAAATGATGACTATTCAACTTAACGAACGCGAAGTTACTATTGACGAAACCGTTACTATTTCGCAATTATTAGCACAAGAAAACTATCCGCAAATAGGCATTGCCGTAGCCGTAAACCAAACTATTATTTCAAAAGACCATTGGAGCGAACAAAGGTTTCAAAACGGCGATTCTATTTTAATTATCCAAGCCACACAAGGCGGATAGATTCAAAAACAAGCCTTTTAATTCTTCCATAAAACCATAAAATCCGGAATACCCATGAAAAACAAAGACACCGCACCAAAACAGGAACAAATTACCAGACAACCGTTTCCTAACTCTAAAAAGATTTATGTTTCGGGAAGCATTCACCCACACATTAAAGTGGCCATGCGCGAGATTTCTTTAAGTGATACTAAAGACACTTTCACCGGAAAATTAACGCCTAACGAGCCCGTTACGGTTTACGATACTTCGGGGCCTTACACCGACCCCAATAAAGAAATTAATGTACACAATGGTATTGAGCGCATTCGCGAACAGTGGATTTTAGATCGCGGCGATGTGGAACAATTAAGCGCTTTTTCATCAGAATACTGTAACGAGCGCTTAAACGATAAAAGCTTAGACCACATGCGTTTTGCGCATTTAAAAAAGCCCTTACGTGCCAAAAAAGGAAAAAATGTTACGCAATTGCATTACGCCAAAAAAGGTATTATTACGCCAGAAATGGAATATATTGCCATTCGCGAAAATCAGCGTATCGATGAAATGACCGAGATTAAAAAACAACATCCTGGTCAAGATTTTGGTGCTGCAATTCCTAATAAAATTACACCCGAATTTGTTAGAGATGAAGTGGCTCGCGGTCGTGCTGTAATTCCGTCAAACATAAACCACCCAGAAGCCGAACCTATGATTTTAGGTCGAAATTTCTTGGTAAAAATCAATGCTAATATTGGTAACTCTGCCACCACCTCATCGATTGAAGAAGAAGTTGAAAAAGCCGTTTGGGCATGCCGTTGGGGAGCCGATAACATTATGGATTTATCAACTGGGCAAAACATTCACGAAACCCGCGAATGGATTATTCGTAACTCGCCAGTACCTGTAGGAACCGTGCCTATTTATCAAGCTTTAGAAAAAGTAAATGGCGTTGCCGAAGATTTAACTTGGGAAATTTTCCGCGACACTTTAATAGAACAAGCCGAACAAGGCGTTGATTATTTTACCATTCATGCTGGTGTGTTATTGCGCTATGTGCCTATGACGGCAAAACGTGTTACCGGCATTGTATCGCGCGGTGGTTCTATTATGGCAAAATGGTGTTTGGCACATCATAAAGAAAGTTTTTTATACACACATTTTGAAGAGATTTGCGAAATTTTAAAGCAATACGATGTTGCCTTTTCTTTAGGTGATGGTTTACGTCCGGGTTCGGTTGCCGATGCTAATGATGAAGCACAATTTGCCGAATTGGAAACTTTGGGCGAACTCACTCAAATAGCCCGTAAGCACGAAGTACAGTGTTTTATTGAAGGTCCCGGACACGTGCCTATGCACATGATTAAGGAAAATATGGAAAAACAAATTGAAGTTTGCGACGAAGCGCCTTTTTACACCTTAGGCCCGTTAACTACCGATATTGCTCCAGGCTACGACCACATTACTTCGGGTATTGGAGCCGCCATGATTGGTTGGTACGGTTGTGCCATGTTATGCTACGTAACCCCAAAAGAACACTTAGGATTGCCCAATAAAGACGACGTTCGCACCGGCGTAGTCACCTATAAATTAGCGGCCCATGCTGCCGATTTAGCCAAAGGACACCCAGGCGCACAACATAGAGACAACGCTTTAAGTAAAGCCCGTTTCGAATTCCGTTGGGAAGACCAGTTTAATTTAGGGTTAGACCCCGAGTTGGCTCGCGAATACCACGACGAAACGCTACCTGCTGCAGGCGCTAAAATTGCCCACTTCTGCTCCATGTGTGGCCCTAAATTCTGCTCGATGAAAATTTCGCAGGAAGTACGCGATTTTGCAAAAGAAAACGACATTGTAGAAAATGAAGTGATTCAAAAAGGTATGGCCGAAAAATCGCAAGAATTTAAAGAAAAAGGTTCGGAGGTTTATTTGTAAAATTTAAAAAACGTCACTTCGAGTGATTCCGAAGTATGAGGAATTGTATCGAGAAGCACTCATCAATAAGAATAAAAAGAGAAACTTCTCGATACAAATTTTAATCATTCCAATCTTAAAATTCACTTGAAGTGACGTCTTTAAACTATGATTGTTTTAATAGCCCCAGAACAAGACATAAAAAATGAAATCTCTATTCTAAATCAGCTTTTCGAAGCTGGTTTAGAGTATTTTCATTTACGGAAGCCACATAAAAACTATCAATCGCATGGCGAGTATTTAAATCAAATTGATAAACAGTATCACGATAAAATTGTAGTGCATCAGTTCCATGAATTGATAAACGATTACCCATTGAAAGGCATTCATTTTCAAGAAAAAAAAAGACGCGAAACCGCTTTAAAAACACTTCAAACGATTAGAAATCGACAAAAAATAAGTATGAGCAGTTCGTTTCATTCCACCGAAGATATAGTGAATTGTAAGTTCAATTTCGATTACCATTTATTGAGTCCGGTGTTTTCATCCATCTCAAAACAAGGTTATAAAGGTCGAGGTTTCGATGTTAACTTTATCAATAAAAAAATTATTGGCATGGGCGGTGTTACCGCAAAAAACCTTCATGAATTCACCAAATTGGGTTATCAAGGTGTTGGGGTTTTAGGTGGTATTTGGCAAAGTGAAACGCCTGTTAAAGATTTTAAAACTATGAAACGTCACTTCGAGTGATTCTGAAACATGAAGAATTGTATCGAGAAGTTATCCTTATGAAAACTAAATTAATGTCACGCTGAACTTGTTTCAGCATCACATAAAAAATGAGACCTTTCGACTCTGCTCAAGGTGACAAATTACTAATAAAAAATGCAAAACGATAAAACATACATACTTAGTATCGCTGGTTTCGACCCAAGTAGCGGGGCAGGACTTACACAAGATATTAAAACTTTTGAGGCGCATGGTTTGTACGGTTTATCGGTTTGTACAGCTGTTACTGTTCAAAATGATGTAGATTTTAAAGACTGTGTTTGGGTAAAACCCAAAATTATTTCAACCCAAATTAAAACCCTTTTTGAGCGTTTTGAAATTTCAGTCGTTAAAATTGGTTTGGTTGAATCTTGGGATATTTTGCTTCATATTTTAAATCTTTTAAAAAGTTTAAATCCCGATATAAAAATTATTTTAGACCCTATTTTTAAAGCTAGTGCTGGTTTCGATTTTCATTCATCCGAAAG
>CAZZDI010000237.1:0-3668 GCA_964653155.1 uncultured Flavobacteriaceae bacterium
GGCGTTCAGGATGACAAACAATTACATTATGTCAAACTATTCAGATTTAGCTATAGCTCTGTTGAGCGCAGTTGAAGTACAGATTTTTCTAATTTAAATCGAAAAATCCACTCGAATTGACGAGTTTTTTCAAAATACCAACGGGTTAATAGATGATATGGTTGAAACAAAATAAAATGTCGTGATTTTTTGGAGAGTGTCACTCTGGGCGCAGTCGAAGAGCCTCTTTATTTTATAGCAAAATATACTAATTTGACTATAATTGTTGGAATTTTCCATTTTGTCCTGAATAGCAAAACATTTAGAGCGGTCTTTTTTTTGTTAAACCCGAATGGTGAAATGTTCCTGGGCCTGTTCGGTTCTAAAAAACACAAATCCACAAAAAAAGGTATCGATGGTTACGGTAACTTTTGGGTGCTGTTTTATAATTTCCCAGGCTTCGGTCATGCCTTGGCTCCAATAAATATCATCAAAAATAAACACCGAATCGTTGTGCGCTGTTTGTAGTAAATTTTCAAAATAATTTAGAGTGGCTTCTTTGTTGTGGTTGCCATCAAAAAACACTAAATCGAAAGAAGATGTCTTTAATTTTTTTATTTCTTCCGAAATATCACCGGTACTAATCGAGGCATTTTCAACCCCGTGTTTTTTCAATTGCGTTTTAGTGAATTTTGAAATATTCGGGCAGCCTTCTATCGAAAGCATGTTGGCGTCAGGATTTCCCAAAGCCATCGCATGAGTGCCAATGCCCAGCGAAGTGCCCAATTCTAAAATGGAAACCGGTTTAAAATATTGGACTATTCTGAACAATAATTTTGCACGGTGGTTGGTGCTGCCCGCATTTTTGGCTATTTCTGAAATTTTCCGTGCACTTTTTTTTGAAACACGCGAGCCCGCACCCAAATCGGAAACCAATATTTTTTTGTGGGTGTTTTTGAGTTCCTTTTTATAGTTTAAAATAGCTTGGTAAGCATCGTATTTTTTGCTGTCGTAAAAACATTTGGTCACCAAACTGTAAACAAACGGCGAATGCACCCCGTGTTGGTTGGTCGATTTTAAAAGGAATTTTATGTACTGTTTTAGCTGATACAAGTCAGTTTCGGGTTTCAGGTTTCAAGTTACGGGTTTGTCATGCAGAACGAAGTGAAGCATCTCTTAGCGCCTTCGCGCCTTTGCGAGAAACTACCCTTCCAATTTGGCCGAAAGTTCAAACCAGCGTTCTTCCTTGGCTTCAATAGTATCCAATAATTTTTGAAGCTCATCGGAAAGTGCGTTGATTTCGTCTTGCGTTAAATCCGGATTGTTGAATTTGCTTTCCAGTTCCTTTTTGTCAAAGGCCAGTGAATTGAGTTTGCTTTCAATGTTTTTCAATTCCTTTTCTTCGTTGTACGACAGTTTGGAAGCTTCGTTCTGTTTCCACGATTTGGTTTCTTTTTTGTCTTCGGAAGTAGTGCTTGAAATTGCAGGTTGGCTGTCTTCGTAAACCCGATAATCGGTATAGTTTCCGGGGAAATCTTCAATCTCACCTTCACCTTTGAAAACAAAAAGATGGTCCACGATTTTATCCATAAAATAACGGTCGTGAGACACCACGATAATGCACCCCGGAAAATCCAAAAGAAATTCCTCTAAAACGTTCAGCGTCACAATATCGAGGTCGTTGGTAGGCTCATCCAGAATTAAAAAATTGGGGTTTTGAATCAAAACCGTGCATAAATACAGGCGTTTGCGCTCGCCGCCGCTCAGTTTTTCAACAAAATCATATTGCTTTTTTCGGCTGAAAAGAAAACGCTCCAAAAGCTGTTGTGCACTAATTTGCCTTCCTTTTTTCAATGGAATGTAATCGCCAAATTCACGGATCACATCAATAACCTTTTGTTCGGGTTTTATGGCAATGCCGCTCTGGGTATAATAGCCAAATTTTACGGTGTCGCCCTTAACCACCTTGCCCGAATCGGGCGCTGCCGTTTGCGTTAAAATATTTAAAAAGGTGGTTTTTCCGGTGCCATTTTTTCCGATAATGCCCACGCGTTCGCCCTTTTTAAAAGTATAGTCGAAACTTTTTAAAATGGTTTTGTCTTTGAACGCTTTCGACACTTTATGAAATTCTAAAATTTTGCTGCCCAAACGCTCCATGTTCAGTTCCAATTGCACTTGGTGCTCGTTTCGGCGTTGGTGGGCGCGGTGTTTTATATCGTTAAAATCGTCAATCCTCGATTTCGATTTAGTGGTTCGTGCCTTGGGTTGGCGTCGCATCCAGGCCAATTCTTTTTTAAAAAGTTGTTTGGCCTTTCCGGTTTCAACGGCTTCGCGTTCAATGCGTTCTTCGCGTTTTTCTAAGTAATACGAATAATTGCCTTTGTAGCTGTAGAGTTCGCCCTCGTCAAGCTCGATGATTTCGTTGCACACGCGCTCCAGAAAATAGCGGTCGTGCGTGACCATAAAAAGCGTGATGTTTTCCTTGGCAAAAAATTCTTCCAGCCACTCGATCATTTCTAAATCCAAATGGTTGGTGGGCTCGTCTAAAACTAAAAGATCGGGTTTGTTGATCAGGGCATTGGCCAGTGCCAGTCGCTTTTTTTGTCCGCCCGAAAGCGTGCTTATTTTTTGTTCTAAATTATCGAGTTTTAGCTTGAAAAGAATCTGTTTGTACAGGGTTTCGAAATCCCAAGCTTGGTGGCGCTCCATGGCATCAAAGGCTGTTTGGTACGCATCGGTATCTTCAGGATTTAAAAGGGCTTTTTCGTAGTTTGAAATGATTTTTAAAACCGGGTTGTCGCTTGCAAAAATGGTTTCTTCCACCGTTAAGGTTTTATCGAATTTTGGGTCTTGCGACAGGAAAGCGACTTTTATGTCTTTTCGGTAAATCACGTTGCCGGAATCGGCTTGGTCATCGCCCGAAAGAATATTCAAAATTGAAGTTTTTCCGGTGCCGTTTTTAGCTACAAAAGCAATTTTTTGGTCTTTGTGCACACTAAAAGAAAGCCCCTCGAAAAGAGTGTGCTCGCCGTAAGATTTCGATATGTTTTCTACAGTTAAGTAATTCAAAATTTTAATTTTTTGCAAAGAACGGACAAATAACCAAAAAATAAGGCAAAAGTTTTATTGTTAAGGCTTAAAACTTATATTTGCTTAAAACCATGTGCCTCAATATGAAGAGTTATTTTATCCTTTCTTTGTTGGTTGTTAGTTTGCTGTCTGTATCGTGTATAACCAATAAGGATATTGTTTACCTGCAGGACAAAGGTAATGTTATTGATTCTTTGGCGATAAAAGAATTGTCAAAACCTTACAGGGTGCAAGTTAACGATATTTTAAGTATAAATGTAAAGGCTTTAGATCCAGAATTGGTAGGGATTTTTAATCCGGTTGAAAGAGCAAATTCAGGAAACACGAGCGGTGGCGGACTTTATTTTAATGGTTTTACGGTCGATTTACATGGCAATATAGAATTTCCCATTTTGGGGAAAATTAATGTTTTAGGATTTACCGTAAAGGAAATTGAAGATAAGGTAGAACAAGAGTTGTTGGCACAATATTTTAAGGAAACCGCCGAAATTTTTGTTACGGTGAAGCTAGCCGGGTTGCGCTATACCACGGTTGGCGAAGTAGGAACCGGTGTACATACCTTATTTCAAGATAGGGTGAATATAATTGAGGCTTTGGCC
>CAZZDI010000238.1:0-3660 GCA_964653155.1 uncultured Flavobacteriaceae bacterium
ACTTCTTCGGGGTTGGCCCAGGGATCATAAATGGTGACATCGGTACCGTAGCTTTTTAATTGGTTAATCACATCCACCGCTTTGGTATTGCGCACATCGGGGCAGTTTTCCTTAAAGGTAATGCCCAACACCAATATTTTGGCATTTTTTATACGGATGTCGTTTTTAACCATCAGCTTTATGATTTCGGAAGCGACATATTGCCCCATACCGTCATTGACGCGGCGACCCGCTAAAATGATTTCGGGGTGGTAGCCCACTTCTTGGGCTTTTTGGGCTAAGTAATAAGGATCTACCCCAATACAATGCCCGCCCACCAAACCGGGTTTAAAGGGGAGGAAGTTCCACTTGGTGCCGGCGGCTTCGAGTACCGCATGGGTGTCGATATCCATGAGGTTGAAAATCTTCGCCAATTCGTTCACAAAGGCGATATTGATATCGCGCTGTGAGTTTTCAATCACCTTGGCGGCTTCGGCCACCTTAATGGTAGGCGCGAGGTGGGTACCTGCTGTAATTACGCTGGCATACAAGTCATCTACTTTTTTGCCAATTTCGGGTGTTGAACCGGCGGTGACTTTTAATATTTTTTCAACGGTGTGCAGCTTGTCGCCCGGGTTGATCCGTTCTGGGGAATACCCGGCATAAAAGTCTTCATTGAACTTTAGTCCGCTTACTTTTTCAAGTACAGGGATGCATTCGTCTTCCGTTACTCCAGGATATACCGTCGATTCGTAAATGACGATATCGCCTTGTTTCAGCACCTTCCCAACCGTTTCACTGGATTTGTATAAGGGGGTTAAATCTGGACGATTGTTTTTATCGATAGGCGTGGGTACGGTTACCACATAATAATTGCAATCCTTTATATCGTCTAAACTGGAAGAACAAAACAACCCGATATTGTTATTGTTTTCTGTTTTTAGTACCGCTTGCAAAACGGCATCTTCTACCTCGAGGGTAGAATCGGTACCGGATTGTAATTCGTTAATTCGATTTTGATTGATATCGAACCCCACCACGTTATATTTCGTGGCGAATAGTCGGGCTAAGGGGAGCCCCACATAGCCTAAACCAATAATGGCGATTTTTTCTGTTTTCATAAGTTATTGACCTATGGCGTAATATTGAAAGCCAAATTTATTTATTTCTTCTTTATCTAATATGTTACGGCCATCAAAAATAAAGGCAGGTTTTTTCATGTTATTATATATGCGTTCCCAGTCGTAGGTTTTGAATTCATCCCACTCCGTCATAATGGCAATAGCGTGGGCATCCTTTAAAGCTTCATAAGGCGAATGGGTGCATGTTATACCGTTTTCGTTTTCGGCCTCGGTTCGGGTATTTAAGTAATTAATGTCCGTTTGAACACGTTCACAAGATACTTTTGGGTCGTAAACCGCTACTTGTGCTTGCTCACTTAATAGGTGGTCGGCTACATAAATTGCCGCCGATTCGCGGGTGTCGTTAGTGTCTTTTTTAAACGCCCAGCCTAGCATGGCAATTTTTTTGCCTGATACTGTATTGTAAAGGGTTTTTATCAACCGGTCGGCAAAGCGGCGTTTTTGGTGGTCGTTCATAATGATGACCTGCTCCCAATAATTGGCCACCTCGTGTAAGTTGTAGCTTTTGGCAATATAAACGAGGTTTAATATGTCTTTCTGAAAACAAGACCCTCCAAAGCCCACAGAAGCTTTTAAAAATTTGGGGCCTATGCGGGAATCTGTACCAATGGCTTTGGCGACTTCATCCACATTGGCTCCGGTTTGTTCACAGAGTTCGGAAATGGCGTTTATGGATGAAATACGCTGGGCCAAAAAGGCATTGGCGGTGAGTTTAGACAGCTCTGACGACCACAAATTGGTGGTTAAAATGTTGGCTTTAGGCACCCAACTTTCATAAATATTGGACAATGCATTAATGGCTTCATGGTTTTCACCTCCAATCAATACGCGGTCTGGAGACAATAAATCATTAACAGCCGTGCCTTCTGCTAAAAATTCTGGGTTGGATAAAATATGAAAGTTAATGCCGTTACCGGTGTTATGTAAAATATGCTTGATGGCTTCAGCGGTTCTAACGGGGAGGGTCGATTTTTCTACCACTATTTTATCGGTGGTGGCCACATCGGCAATGTTTCTGGCACAAAGTTCGATGTATTTTAAATCGGCCGCCATACCCTTACCTTTGCCATAGGTTTTTGTTGGCGTGTTTACCGAAATAAAAATCATTTCAGCTTTATCAATGGCGCTATCAATATCTGTTGAGAAGAATAAGTTTTTACCTCGGGCTTCTTTTACGATGTCTGCGAGCCCTGGTTCGTATATGGGGAGTTTGGAAACATCTTCATCGTTCCAGGCCGCTATACGCTCTTTGTTGATATCTACAATGGTAATATTAATGTTGGGGTTCTTTTTGGCAATAACCGCCATGGTGGGGCCACCTACGTATCCTGCCCCGATACAACATATATTCTTAATTTCCATAATCTATTTTAAGTTCTCCCAATACCACGAAACAGCTTCTTTTAAACCGCTATTGATGTTGTATTGAGGTTGGTAGTTTAATAATTTTTTTGCTTTTTCAATCGACGCTAAGGAGTGGGGAATATCGCCGGCTCTGTTTTCTCTGTGCTTAATGTCAACGTTTTTGATGGAGCTATCAAATTCTGAAAGCTGTTCCTTTAATAAAGTGGCCAATTCCAAAAGGGTGGTGCGTTCGCCAAAGGCCACGTTGTAAACCGTATTTAGGGCCTTTTTATTGTTGGTGGTAATAGCGTTGAGGTTCATTTGCACCACATTGTCAATATAGGTAAAGTCTCTGGAGTAACTGCCGTCGCCGTTAATAATGGGTGATTCATGCTTAATGAATTGCTGAACAAATTTTGGGATTACCGCAGCATAGGCCCCATTGGGATCTTGTCGGCGTCCAAACACGTTGAAATACCTTAAGCCAATGGTGTCTAGTCCGTAAGTTTTATTAAAAATATCGGCATACAATTCGTTTACATATTTAGTGATGGCGTAGGGCGAAAGTGGCTTGCCAATTACCTCTTCAACTTTGGGCAGCGCTTCATGGTCGCCATAAGTAGATGAACTGGCCGCATAAACAAAACGTTTAACCCCGGCATCTCGGGCGGCAACCAACATGTTTAAAAACCCAGAAACGTTAACATCGTTAGTAGTTATAGGGTCTTTAATGGAACGGGGTACCGAACCTAAAGCGGCTTGGTGCAAAATAAAATCAACACCTTTGCAGGCTTTGTGGCAGTCGTCAAGGGTTCTAATGTCGCCTTCAACCAATTTAAAGTTGTCGTTTGTTAAAAAGGGTTCTATGTTTTTTCTTTTCCCGGTAGAAAAATTGTCTAAACATACCACATTAATGTGGTGGTCCAATAATGTTTCAATGAGATTTGAACCTATGAATCCTGCACCGCCGGTAATTAGTACTTTTTTATTGGCCAACACGTTCAGTTGCTCCGTAGTCATTATAAATTGGGGTTTAAATTATTTCGAAGCAAATATTAAAAAAATAATTTAAGAAATGACACTATTTATATCAAGGTTTGGTTTTTTCCGACGAAACACAAAAAAACATTAAAAATCTCGATGAGTATCCATTTTTAAGGTTTGAAGGTATTTAAACAGGCTCTAAATATAACAT
>CAZZDI010000239.1:0-3634 GCA_964653155.1 uncultured Flavobacteriaceae bacterium
AGCGATTGTGTTTATAAGTCTTTTTCTGTTTAGAAATGCACTTATAACTACACTGCTTTTTCAATTAGCAAAATCTGTCTTTTAGGACGGTTTTGTCAATGTGTTTTTTAAACGATTAATAAAGAATTTCTTGAAATGAACTATCCCCGAGGCAGAGCATCGAGGAATTCTTTTTAGATTAAAACTGAATCGCTATGGTTTTGCAAATACATCTTTTCAAAAGTTCATTTTCGCATTCCGTTTTAGCGTGTACAGCAGCTACAATTAAATTTTTCTTCCACAACAATTTCTTCATTCCTAAACACTGAACCCATGACAAAAAAAGCCAAAATAATAGGTTTAAAACAGGATGTAAAAACGGTAGCGCACCTTATACCGAATACGCTTTCGCAACAGTTTGAACTAAAAACTTACATCGAGGTTTCGGCGACGCGGTCCAGCAACAACATCAATACTATTGAATTGGAAGACAACGACTTGGTTGCCATTCAATTTACCGACCAAACCGAATGGATTGGCCATCCCGAAGACGTGCAAGCGATTTACGACAAAAAAACACAAGTTGAGCGTTCCATCGTTGATGAAGATTATATTTTCGACATCCAAATAACCACTGAAGACAGCAGTCGCGGTCTCATAAAACGGGCATTAATCAGTGTATTTAGCGTGTTTTCACCAAAAGGTGTCGCCAAAACAACCATGGAGGCCTTGGCTAAAAACTACGATAAAAAAATCCAGCCCAATCCGGGGCTTTTTCGGTTGGATTCCAACTTCAACAAAATTGAATATTCGGCACCCTCTACCCAAACCAGGCCCTATTTATTACTATTGCACGGTACGCTATCAACGTGCACCGATGCCTTTTTTAAACTGAATAGCAACAACAAGGCTTGGAAAGATATTGTGTCCATTTACAGCTCACGAATTTGGGCTTTGGAACACCGAACCCTATCGGTAAGTCCGTTGCAAAATGCACTCGATTTTTTAAACGATTGCCCTGTTGGCTGCACCATTGATATTTTAAGTCATTCGCGCGGTGGAATTGTTGCCGATATTTTGGCCAAATGCGACATCAGAAACAAAATAACAGGATTTAGCGACAATGAAATTGGGGTTTTAAAATCTGATGACAACAAGCAAAACCGCGAATTGATGCACGACATCAACAAAATGGCCAAAGAAAAAAAGATAACCGTAAACAAAGTGGTTCGGGTGGCCGCCCCATCCAGTGGCACCACTATTTTATCGCGGCGTGTCGACCATTTTTTCAACCTTTTGCTCAATGCGGTATCGTTGGCTTTTGGAGTTACCAATCCGCTTTACCACAACGCAAAAGCCTTCTTATTGGAGCTTGTTAGCCAAAAAGACGACCCCGAAACTTTGCCCGGTTTAAATGCGATGATGCCCGAATCGTTGTTTCAAAAAATGATGAATATTTCAGGATCAACGGTTGAAAGTGATTTGTACAATATTGCCGGAGATTCTGAAGTGGGCGGTGTTAACTTCAGTTCATTGAAGGTTATTTTGGCCAATTTATTTTATCGCCAAGCGAATGATTTGGTGGTTGACACCAAACGGATGGAGCATGGTGTGGTTAGAAAAAATGGCATCTACAAACACTTGGCGCAAAGCAGCGACACCAACCATTTTAATTATTTTTCAGCAAATGGCTCCTGCCCTGCTATTTTGGAGGCCCTTAATGCCAACGCCCAGACCCCGGTTACTTTATTTAAAAAAGAACTTTATACCGATGGCGAACGCGGTATTTTACTGGACGCCCTCTCTCTTGATGGGGTTATCTTTTCACCCGAAAAAATTACACGCGATGTGGTTTTTGTGGTTCCAGGCATTATGGGGTCAACCATTTCCAGAAACGGCGACCATCAATGGGTAAACATGCGAAAACTAAATGATGGTGGCATTTCAAAAGACCTTAACATTAGTGCTACCAACGTAAAAGCCAGTGGTGTTATTGAAAAATATTATAACGATTTGGCCGAGCATTTATCAGGGCAATACGATGTTATCACCATGCAGTTCGATTGGCGAAAATCATTAAAGGATTCGGCTAAAATCCTCAAGCAAAAGGTTGAAGACATCCTAAACAAATACAATGTAAAGATTCATTTTGTGGCGCATTCCATGGGTGGCTTATTGGTTCGTCAGTTTATGATGGATTTTCCCGATACGTGGTCAACTTTCAAACAAAACGGCGCCAATAAATTCATCATGTTGGGCACGCCGTGGCTGGGTTCTTACCTCATTATGGAAGTGCTTACTGGGCATAGCAGACGCGTTAAACAATTGGCCGCCATCGACTTTAAAAACGACCGTGCCGATTTATTGAAAATATTCTGGAAATACCCCGGCATTTTTGAACTCCTTCCCATTGAAGAAGACACCGAAAGGCCTTTTTGGGAGGAAAAATTCTGGAATGAACTGAATGCTCAAGCCGATTTAAAACACATGCCCGAACCAAAAACAAATGCAAAATCGTTGTCGGGTTTTGAAAGCTACCGAAAGGACGTCATCAATTTCACCAATCAAATAAAGGGTGAAGATTTTACCAACATCTATTATGTTTGTGGGCAGGCCGACAAAACCGTTTTTGATTATTCATTAAAAAACAGGTTTCTATCCAGCAAAAAGAAATTGGTTTACAAAGCCACTTCGCATGGCGATGGCAGTGTCACTTGGGCTACGGGCATCCCCAAACAACTTCTCAACACCAACAGACTGTACTACACGCAAACTTCGCACGGCGACCTTTCAAACGAGCCAGAAATTTTCCAAGGCATTTCAGATATTTTATCAACCGGAAGCACCAATGCTTTGAGCACCCAAAAACCCATTACCAGAGGCGGCGAAATTATTTCTGAAATCTACGAAGCTCCAGAACCGGTTTACGATTCCAATGCCGTAATCAATGCGATTTTCGATGTAAAAGAACAGAAAAAAACTGAAGCGACCACCTTTAATGTCAAGGTGATACACGGCGATTTAAGGGTCGCCTCCTACCCGGTTATGGTGGGGCACTTCTTTATGGATTTGATTTTAAGTGCCGAAAAAGCGTTGGACGATTATTTAGGAAACCGCCTTTCGCAACGCATGGGCATTGGTTATTATCCCGGACAAATTGGGGAAAGCGAAGTGTTTTTCAACCTGAATACACAACCCAAGGGCGCTATTATTTGCGGACTCGGAAATACCGATGCCCTCACCAACTATTTACTTTCAAAAACAGTGCGGCAAGCGGTGCTGAAATACGCCATGTTTATGCGCGATAATTACACACTTCCGCAGGCAAAAAAATATGCCAAAGGACTTTCATTGGTGTTATTGGGAACAGGCTACGGAAAACTTCCCGTTGAAGATTCCGTAAAAGGCATTCTTTTGGGCGTTGCAAAAGCCAACCAACGCATTATTGAAATGAAAGAAGGCCTGAAACCCATTCAGGACATTGAAATAATAAACTATTACGAAAGCATTTCCAGTGAGGCCTATTTCAGTTTATCGCGCCAACAAAATTCAGACGAGCGCATTCCGTTTGTCTTGCAAAAGGGCATCACGAAGCGAGCCGGTGCCAAAAAACGACGTGTGTTCCACACCAACAGTTACGATTGGTGGTACAACC
>CAZZDI010000240.1:0-3375 GCA_964653155.1 uncultured Flavobacteriaceae bacterium
AGCAGCCGTGGCGGAAGGCAAAATTACCGAAGGGCAAGCCCGCCCGCTGATTGGCCCCTTAACCAAAGAAGGGGTCCCTCCACCAAAATAGATGGAAGACAGCTGTTGCGGAAAATCATTCTTATAATGGGCTACTTCTGAATACAGCGTGTTTATAAAAGCATCCATAAAATCAAGACGGGTTGTCTTGTAAAAATCGCAATAACCACAACGGGTAAAACAAAAGGGAATATGAAAATACAAACCAGCCATAAAAGTAGATATGTTTCACGTGAAACACTTGAAAACAAAGGATTATAACAGTTTATAAACAGTTTTTCAACAGTTTATTCTAGCTTACTAACAACAAAAACGCCACTCTGTTTATAAACAAGAAAAAAATAAGTAATTAAGTATCGTAACAAACCATTTATGGGTAATTCAACTTAAACCAAACAACAAAAATGTGTAGCTTTAACACCTAAAAAAAAATAAAATGGGCCCAAAAATATTTCAATACAAGTTCAGCATTCTTACCGCCAGCTTCATCATATTCTTAAGTATGGCGGAGTCTCCAGACTTGCCTTCTTCCCCTTTTTTAAACCTGCCACATCTCGATAAGCTCGTTCATTTAGTAATGTACACGGGTTTATCGATGATTCTGTTTTTGGAAAAAAACTGGAAAAACGAAAAGAGAAAAGAGAAAATATGGTATACCAACAACATCATTCCTATTCTTATTGCTGTTATCCTGGGGGGATGCATCGAATTTTTGCAACCCATACTTTCTGACCGCGGGAGGGATTTTTGGGATTTTGTAGCCAACACTACCGGAGTAGTGTTGGGTTTTTATCTACACAGAAGTATTTTACCCGTATTAAAGGGCCAAAAAATCTTTTGAATTGTTCTCGTAGTTTTCAATTATACTTCCAAAAGTTTCTTCCTTAAAAAAAGCAAGAAGATCTTTGCGAATAGCAGAAAAGTTGTCGTGAACCGGGCATTTGTTTTGCGCATCATCATGACTTTTGCAGGGCCGCGTACCAATTAAACAATGCTCAAACAAATTGGGCCCGTCGATAATGGCCACTACATCATACAAACTAACCTTAGATGGGTCATCTTTAAAACGAAATCCCCCTAAGGGACCTTTTACACTGAGCAAAATATCTTTCCGTACAAACACCTGTAATATTTTACTCAAAAATTGCATGGGCACATCCAGCTCAGCGGCTATGGTTTTAACATTAACGTATTTACCCGGTGAAGCGTTAATACCAATATAGATGATAGACCGCAATGCGTATTTACAGGTGTTGGAAAGCATAATTTCTATTTTTTTTGAGCCCAAAAACTATTTACAACTTATTTTTCTTATTCGGCCTTCGTGTCTGCCACCATCAAAAGGCGTACTTAAAAATAAGTCAACAATTTTAATGGCTTCCTCCTCGCTCACAAAACGTCCGGGTAAACTACAAACATTGGCGTCGTTATGGGCACGTGCCAAACGTGCAATTTCAGCATTCCAACACAAGGCGGCACGAATTCCCTGATGTTTATTCACGGTCATGTTTATGCCATTTCCACTGCCACAAATGGTTACTCCCAATGCACAATCTCCACTTTCAACAGCTGCTGCCAGCGGGTGTGCATAATCGGCATAGTCTACGCTGTTTTCAGAATCGGTGCCAAAGTCAATTATCGTTAAGCCCTTGTTTTCAAGTACTTTTTTTAAAACCACCTTAAGGGGAAAACCTGCATGGTCACAGGCAATGGCAATTCGTTGCTTATTCATTGTTTAGAATTAATGGTAAATTTTCGGATACAAATATACTGAATTGCAAAGTAGTTGAAAACTTCAACTAAAATAATAAAGCATGAAAACTCCGTTAATAAGTTGTCAATATAAAGATATAACTATTAAAAACTAAGCCTTGCTTTTCTGGTTTATAATCATAAAGCAGGCCTATTAAAACCAATTCCAAAATATACAACAGTGCTTTCCGAAGTTCTTACGAACCGTTTTAAGCAGGATTATTAAAAGCAAGCACAAACTTTTTCTTAACTTTGAAAGTTATTAACAGCATCTTAATACAGGATGCTAAGTACTAATTTTCAGTTGAATATCAAAAAAAGGGCTGTTGATAGGCTATGCATAAATTTGGGCATAGGAAGTTAACAACAGTTTGAGAGATTTTTTTTAAACAATATCAACAGGGTATTATCATTATCTTATTTTTCTATTAAAATAAAACTATAAATAATAATAGTATGTTGAAAGAAGCGGAACTAAAAGAGGCGATAACGCAATTGAAGATAGAAAAGAATGCTGTTATTATGGCACATTACTATCAGGAAGATGTTATTCAGGATATTGCGGATGTAGTGGGCGATAGTTTGGCCCTGGCACAACAAGCCGCACAAACTAAGGCCGATATTATTTTGTTGTCGGGTGTGTATTTTATGGGAGAGACGGCTAAAATTCTGTCGCCTGAGAAGAAAGTGCTGGTTCCTGATCTTAAAGCTGGTTGTTCGTTGGCCGACAGTTGTCCTGCTGAAGATTTTGCTGCTTTTAAGGCAAAACATCCCGGCCATACTGTAGTTACCTACGTCAATACTACGGCAGCTGTTAAGGCTTTATCCGATATTGTGGTTACCAGTACCAACGCTGTAGGCGTTATCAACAGCATTCCATCCGATCAACCCATTCTTTTTGGGCCGGATAGGAATTTGGGTGCTTATTTGCAAAGTTTGACCGGTCGAAAAATGGTCTTATGGGATGGTGCCTGTCATGTGCACGAACAGTTCTCCATTGAAAAGATTGTTGCACTTAAAAAAGAAAATCCCGGGGCCCTATTGATTGCGCATCCCGAGTGTAAGCAACCCTTATTGGTCATGGCCGATTTTATTGGCAGTACTGCTGCCTTATTAAAATATACGCAAAAAGAGAAACATGCGCAGTTTATCGTGGCAACAGAAGCCGGAATTTTGCATCAAATGAGAAAAGCCTCTCCTTCTAAAACGTTTATTCCTGCACCACCTTCGGATTCTAGCTGCGCCTGTAATGATTGTGAGTTTATGAAATTAAATACCCTCGAAAAAATTTACCTTGCCCTGAAAAATGAACGGCCGGAAGTGCTTATTGATGAAACAGTGCGGCGGCAAGCCGTCATTCCAATTGAACGTATGCTGGATATCTCTTCACAACTTAATTTGTAGTTTCAGTCTGCTGTATATTTGTTATAAATTCCTTACTTTTAGTTTTTTATTCAAGCTTTAGAGGATGAACGGTTTGCATTTATTATTGGTAGAAGACAATGTGCTTAACCAGAAACTTATTTTTCTAAGTTTAACCAAATATGGTTTTGTTATTGATGTTGCCAATAATGGAGCGGAAGC
>CAZZDI010000241.1:0-3367 GCA_964653155.1 uncultured Flavobacteriaceae bacterium
AACCGACCAACAAGCACAGCAGGAACAATAACTTTTTCATGATATTGGTTAATTAGCTGATGCTAAGATACATGATTTAAAATCGAGTGAAGAATGTAAATCGATTTTAGGGCTATTTTTTCACGGCCTCAACCAATTCCAATTGGTCTAAACTCACGTTGGTGGTGAACATGCCGTAATTGACCACGGCTTTGTTTTTTTCAATTTTATCGATGCTGCCAATGGCGCGCCCGTCTGCCATGCGCACACGGTCGCCCACTTTTAAAATCGCTTTTGGTTTTTCGGTTTTGTTGCGCTCCGTGGCCGACTTTTCAGCTTTTTTCTTCTTGCGGATCACTTCAACCTTCTTTTTTACTTCTTGCTGAACTTGCTTTTCTTTAGCTTTTTCAACGCGTTTTTGTTTGGCTGAAACCCGTTTGCGTTTGGAATTTTCAATTTGAACGAGTTTGAAAAGCTCGGACATTAATGGCTTTTTTTGCTTGTTCTCAAAATATTTTTCGGCCAAGTCGTTTACTTTTTGCCCCAAGTAAATGAGGCGCTGATTGCTGTCGTACAATTCTTGGTAGCTTTCCAGTTTCTTCTGGATTTTGCTGTTGATTTCCTCAAGTTTATCGGCTTCCTCAATTTTTTTCTTTTCGTTGGCTTTTAACGACTGACCCGTTTTTTCAAGTTTGGAACGTTCTTTTTGAAGCTTCGCAATGGTAGCGTCAAACCGTACTTTACTGCGTTCAATTTTCTTTTTAGCCCGATTGATTAAGCTGTACGGAATGCCGTTTTTCTGTGCCACTTCAAAGGTGAAACTACTTCCGGCCTGGCCGATAACCAATTTGAACAAGGGCTCCAAAGTGCGCTCGTCAAACAACATATTGGCGTTGAGCATGTGCGGCATTTCGTTGGCCAATATTTTTAGGTTGGAGTAGTGGGTGGTAATAATGCCAAAGGCTTCCCGATGGTAAAATTCCTCTAAAAAGGTTTCAGCCAAAGCGCCGCCCAGCTCGGGGTCACTGCCCGTACCAAATTCATCGATTAAAAACAGCGTGTTTTTATTGCACTTTTTCAGGAAATAATTCATCTGTTTTAAGCGGTAGCTGTAAGTGCTCAAATGGTTTTCAATGGATTGGTTGTCGCCAATATCGCTCAAAATCCTATCGAACAAACATACTTTGCTGCGCTCGTGCACGGGGATAAGCATACCACTTTGCAACATCACCTGAAGCAATCCAACGGTTTTTAGCGTGATACTTTTTCCGCCGGCATTGGGCCCCGAAATCACGATAATCCGGCTATCGTTTTCTAAGGTAACGGTTTGCGGAAAGGTTTTTTCGTGCTTTTTTAGGTTGTTTAAATACAACAATGGGTGGTACGCATCGCGCAAAAACATGCTTCGGTCTTCCGAAATTTCAGGAAGAATGGCGTCCATCGATTGGGCGTATTTCGCTTTCGCGGAAATCACATCGATATTGATTAAAAACTCCTGATAATCTTTTAAAAGTGGTGAAAACGGACGGATAAAATTGGTGACTTCCTTTAAAATCCTAACGATTTCCTCGCTTTCTTCGTATTCTAAATTGTTGAGTTCGCGGGTGTGCTGTATAGTAGCTTCCGGTTCAATATAGACAATACTGCCTGTTTTGCTGCCGCCCATTATCGAGCCTTTTACTTTTCGGCGGTACATAGCCTTTACGGCCAAAACACGTTTGTTGTCCACCACCGTTTCGCGAATATCGTCCAAATATTCCAGTCCGTGGTACATATTAAGCGCCGTAGCGAAACTGGCGTTTATTTTGCCTTTTACCTTGTTGATGGATTGGCGGAGTTCGTAAAGCAGTTCGGAGGCGTTGTCTTTTATATCGCCAAAGCGGTCAATAATTGAATTTATTTTTTCAATGATGACCTTGGTGACTTCAATATGCGAGGCGAATGCGTTTAAATGCGGATAGTATTCTTCAAACTTTTTTAGGAAAGTGACTAATTCATTAACGGTGGCCGACATGGCTGTAATTTTCTTCAGACCATGAACCTCCAAAAAAGTGTTTTCAATCTTTAAAAGCTTGATTTCTTTTGAAATAGTATCGAAACCGTGATTGGGAATACGGTTGTCGTTGTAAAAAGACGATACGTAATCGTTGGTTAGATTCAACGAAAAAAGGAGTTGCTCCTTGGTTTTATAGGGTTCAATTTCGAGCGCTTTTTCATTTCCAAGTGGTGTAATGCAATGCTCGCTTACCTGTTGTAAAACGGTTGGAAATTCTAAATCCTGTAATGTTTTTTCGTGAATGTTAATCATGGTTTTCCTCGTCCTCAGCGTACGTAAAGGCTGCAAAGTTAATTAATCTGGATGATATGTTAAACCTTAAAAAAGATTCTTAATAAACCGTTAATTAACAGAGGTGTAGTGTTCTTTGACATAATAATAACATCCAAGAAAGTGATTTCTCCATAACTTCAACACATTCAATCAATAAACAGCAGTAAACCATTGTTTTGGGCTCAACCATAAAAGGTTGGGCTTTTCTTTAGCTAATATAATTCCAAATATTTTTGAATTTACTGAGTTGCTTGTAAGTGTGCAAAATCACTCGGTTTTCGTCTTTTGAAAGACTTGGGTCTTCGTTTATGGTTTTTTTAGCGAAATGTCTGGCGGCCTGTAAAATATGCTTGTCTTTTACAATATCGGCAATTTTGAGGTTGAGCACGCCACTTTGTTGGGTGCCCATAATATCGCCCGGGCCACGGAGTTTTAAATCGACCTCGGCAATTTCAAAGCCGTCACTGGTTCTAACCATGGTTTGTAAACGGGTTTTGCTGTCGTCGCTCAGTTTATGTCCGGTCATTAAAATACAGTAGCTCTGCTCGGCACCACGACCCACACGACCGCGCAATTGGTGCAGTTGCGACAGTCCAAAGCGTTCGGCACTTTCAATAATCATAACCGAAGCGTTCGGTACGTTTACGCCCACTTCAATTACCGTGGTGGCCACCATAATTTGGGTTTCACCTTTAATGAAACGCTGCATTTCGTAATCTTTGTCCTCGGGTTTCATTTTGCCATGAACGATGGAAATTTGATAATTGGGCATGGGGAAATCTCTCGAAATACTTTCGTAGCCGTCCATCAAATCTTTGTAATCCATTTTTTCGCTTTCCTGAATCAGTGGATAAACGATGTAAACCTGTCGGCCTTTGGCAATTTCATCTTTTACAAAACGGAACACGTTCAAACGGTTTTTGTCGAAGCGGTGCACGGTTTTTATGGGTTTTCGTCCGGCCGGCAATTCATCAATCACCGAAATATCCAAGTCGCCGTAAACCGACATGGCTAAAGTTCGTGGAATGGGGGTGGCGGTCATCACCAAAATATGAGGTG
>CAZZDI010000242.1:0-3352 GCA_964653155.1 uncultured Flavobacteriaceae bacterium
TTGATTTCATTTTTCATTTGTTTTGCAGCTTCAAGACCTGCTTTTGCCATTTCGTAATTGGCCGTCATATCATCCATCTCTTTTTGAGAGGCACTATTTTGTGCAAATAGCGACTTAAAACGCTCGTAATCTTTTTTAGCATTGTTAAATGCAGCTGTAGCTTTTGTGATGTTTGCATTTACCTGAGCTTTTTGAGCTTGTAAATCGGCATTATTGATAGCAACCAATAATTGTCCTTTGCTTACTTTATCGCCAACATTTACAGGTACGTTATTGACATAACCCATCATTCTTGTACTTAAATTAGCACTGTTTTCGGCTTGAATTTTTCCGCTTACCGCTAAAAATGGACTGTCATTATTGTCGCTAACCTGTGCTACTTTTACTGGAATAGCTGGCGAGTTATCTGCAACTGCTTTTTTGTCTTCGCTACCACAACTTGCTAGTAATATTGCTGTTGAAAGTGATAAGATGGTATATAGTTTTTTCATTTTAATTGAGTTTATTTTTGTTTGCCACGAATTCACGAATGATTGTCTTTTTCTTGGCTCTGTATTCTTGTTTCTGTTTATTTTCTCGCAAAGGCGCAGAGGCGCAAAGTTTTTTTAGTGTTGCTGCAGAAAACTGCTACTGCACACTGCATACTTGTTCTATTCTTTAGTTAAAAAATTGACGAAGGCTAAAGCGTAATTGTATTCAAAAATGGTTTGGTAATATTCTAATTGTTTTTGTGCGTATTGGGTTTCTGCCATCAATAAATCTGATGTTTTTTCTAAACCTTCTTTAAAACGATCGGTACGAATTCTAAGTGATTCTTCCGATTGGTCTAAAGCTAATTTTGATAAGCTCAGTTTATTTTCAGTATCAATAAGTGTGCGTTTGGCTTTATTCAATTCTAACTTACTTTTTGAGACGTATTGGTTGTACTCCAATTTCGATTTTTCAAATTCGGCCCTGCTTTTTTGTGCTTTTCCAAAACGTTTTGAGCCTTGAAAAAGGTCCCAACTTAATTGTGCGCCAACAACATAGCCATTGGCATCTGCTTCAAAAATTTTATCGTCGTATAATTGATAGCTTCCAAAGGCATTTAATCGAGGTAAAAATGCCATTTTATCGGCTTTGTTCATGGCCTTGTAAGCTTCATTTGCCAATTGCATGGCCTTAATATCGCTACGGTTATCAGACCATGTTTTAATCTCCATGGTGTGCAGCGTTGCTGTTAAACTATCGCTGGGTTTGTAAACTACATCTTGGCTTTCGTTCATTAAAAAGGATAAATAATTTGAGGCATTTTGCACATTGCTCTTTGCCTGTTGTAATTGGTTTTTTACTTCGGTTACACGTACCTCAATGTTTAGCACATCGGCACGTTGCAGATAGCCTTGTGCAAAACTATTATTGGCCAGTTTTTTGTTTTCATTGGCGGCTTGCAATGCTTTTTCTAAAACATTTACAGCTTTGTAGGCCAATTGCAATTGCATGTAGGCTTTATCTACTTCAAAATTTAAATAGTCTTTGGTGCGTTCGGTTTTTAAAGACATGGCTTCCATTTTGGTTTTTGCCGCTTTACGCTGATAAAAACCATCGATATTGATTAACGGTTGCTGCACCTCGATGGTTGTGGCAAAGTTCTGAACGGTTTTGGGGTTGTTTAATAAGGCCGGATCAAAATCGGTTGGGGTCAAGATTTCTTGATTTAATTTAGAGCCGAAGGCCGTTAGCGGGTTGTTGGTAGAGAGGCCTGAAAAATTTGCCGAAATATTTGGTAAAAACACGGCATTGGTCTGTCTGTAATCGGCTTTAGCTTGGTTAAATTCTTCAACCGAAATTTTTATAGACATGTTCTGTTTTGAAACCTGTGCCAAAACTTCGGTTTTGCTTATGGGTTTTATTTCTTGAGCCTGAAATTCCAAAACGAAAGCCAAAAAAAGCAGTGCTAAGTGGTTGTGTTTTATCATGGACGATTTATTTTTTGTCAAAATTACGTCAGATAAAAATCTGGATTCGTAACAAAGGTTACTCAACAAAAAATATTTGTAGGTTAATAGAAGCTTAAATTTGGTTTTGGTGCCTTATTTTTGCAGCATATATGGATTCATTAACACAAATTGTTTTGGGGGCAGCGGTAGGAGAAGCTGTTCTGGGTAAAAAGGTAGGGAATAAAGCCATGCTTTATGGCGCCATAGCGGGCACAATTCCAGATTTAGATGTTATTTCCTCTCATTTTACAGATACGGTAACGGCACTTTCCATTCATAGAGGGTTTACACATTCTGTTGTGTTTTCGGTGTTATTTGCGCCAATTTTTGGATGGATCGTATCAAGATATGAAACCTACAAAAATTTTAAACAATGGTCGTGGCTGTTTTTTTGGGCGTTTATAACCCATCCTGTTTTAGATGCGCACACCACTTGGGGCACACAATTGTTTTGGCCGTTGGATTTGCGTTTGGCATTTAAAACCATATTTGTTATCGACCCGCTTTACACCCTTCCTTTTTTGCTGTGTTTAATACTTGCCATGTTGCAAAACAGAACCACAGCAAAGCGGCGTTTTTATAACACTGCAGGTTTGGTAATTAGCTCTTTTTACTTGGTGCTTACATTTTTTTTGAAATGGCTGGCATTTACCGAATTTGAATTGAGCTTAAAAAGACAAAACATAGCATATCTGCAAATAGACACACGCCCATCGCCCTTAAATACCATACTTTGGAGCGCCAACGTAGAAACAGAAGAGGCTTATTTGTTGGGCAGTTATTCGTTTTTTGATACCAAGCCCATAGCATTTGAGAGTTACCCGAAAAACCACCAGCTTTTAGGAAATCTTGCCAAAAATGAAAAAGTGCAACATATGGTCGCCATTTCTAAAGGGTGGTACACCATCACCCAAAAAAACGGAGCCCTTTATTTTAACGATTTAAGATTCGGACTTTTAAGTTTAGATTCGCAATCTGAAAATTTTGTATTTCAGTATAAGATTGAAATCAACGATTTTGGCGAGGTTGCTTTTAAAGAAATGCCAAAAGATAATCGAGATGGGAAAAAAATGCTGGCTCAATTGTGGACACGGATAAAAGGGAACTAAAAGCGGATGACCTAAATTGAATAAAGTTCTTTATCTTTTTATAAAGCAGATGCCTTGTTGAATGATAGAAAGGGGGCCGCCAGGAGCCACCAAGTGAAATTTGATAGCGTCCAATTGAATCTACATTAATTGGCTTTTTTTGGCAGAAGCCAATGGGCGGTGTAAATGGAAAATTTTGTATTTTAATCGTAATTTTAAAACATTAAACTGTCGCGATCAATTCTTCAATTCATTCAGTATGTCAAAAAAAATAAAACAGAAAAA
>CAZZDI010000243.1:0-3235 GCA_964653155.1 uncultured Flavobacteriaceae bacterium
GAAGGAAAGAGGATGGGCTTTTGCGAGTGCAAATGTAGTCAATAAAATAGAATTGTGAGGTTTAAAAAGAAGGTCGCCCATCAAAAAATTCTGTAACATTATCCATCTTCAATCGTTTGATAGTTAGAAAAGCCCAAAACGGGCATGGATTCACTTTTATGGCAAAAAAAGCGATTTTGTTTGTAGTCTTCGGGCTATTTGGTTTTTTGGGGTTTGCGCAAGCGATTACCGCCAGAGTCATCTCTAAAAACAACGGCGGCCCCATTGCGTATGCTTCTGTTAAAACGGGTGAGCACAGCGGTGTTATTTCCAACGAAGAAGGCTATTTTTCCATTCCGGAGCAAAGTGGTTCCATCACCATTTCGTGCATGGGCTACCAAAACAGAACACTTTCTATCAAACAAATAAGGGAATCCCATTTCACGATTGAACTGGCCGATGCCGTTAACAGGCTCAGCGAAGTGTTCATCAGCAATAAAACGCCCAATGCCGATTCGATTATGGCCGAAGTGAGGCGCAACATCAGTAAAAACTACGATTACGACCTCAACCGTTACCATATTTTCAGAAGGAATTCTGAAAGCGTCGATTTTGAAAATCTGAATTTTGAAATTGAAAAGGCATCGCACATCAGCAAAAAAAATATTGAAAAATTGAACGCTGATATGCATGCGCTCTCCAAAAAAATCCGCGAAAGCGATATGGTTCATTTTACCGATTTTAAGGCAGAACTCGCTACGTTTAATTTAGACAGCAGCAAACTTACCGTGCAAAAAGCCACAAAATTGTTGGATTACAAAAACGACCTCTCGATTGAAGACATTCAACAAAAAGCCCAAAATTTGGTTTTAACCTACCTGGATACCACCAAAACCTACAAACTTAAAACGGGCATTTTTAAAATTGAAGATTCGTTATCGCTGAAAGATGAAGAGTTTAAAGAACAACACAAAAACGAATTTGAGCTGAAACACCTCAATAGCGATACTCGCCATTTATTGAAGCATGCCCAGTTTTTTGAAAACTCGTTTTTAAACAAAATTACCGATAGCGACCTTTACGAATACACCTTTGAAGACATTACCCAGAGCAACAACGAACCTACTTATATTATACAATTTGAGCCGCGCCGCAGAAAAAGCAAATATGCGGGCAAAATTTATGTGAGCCACGCCACTTATGCCATAACCCGTTTGGATTACGGCTTTTATAAAAATCGGCATGGCGGCAAGCTAAACCTCAAACTGCTTTTGGGCGTTAAATACATAGCCAATGTTGATGAGGGCACTCTACTTTTTGAAAAAAACGACCAAAATATCTACCACCCCAAATACATCAAACAAAACACCGGCAGCTATTTTTATGTAAGTCGTGACCTAAAACTTATTGAAAACAGCACTGCCAAACATAAAATAGGACTGACTTTTAAAATTGAAGGCCGCAATACCAGCAAAAAAGAAATGCTGTTTACCCAAAATAGCAAACTTACCCAAAGTGAATTTTCTAATATCAAGCAAACCGAAAAAGGCGAATACCAAGTTTTAAGCAAGTTCGACAAAACCCTTTGGGAAAGCGAAGACACTTTGGAACCACTCGCAGAAATGAAGGCTTTTGAAGTAAATGACTAAAAAAGGTTGCCACATAAAAACTCTATTTTTTTCCTACATTTACCACAATAACTTTTTACAACACTTTTATGAGAAAGCCTATACTCGCCCTAATTCTATTGTTATTTGTACAATTAAACCATGCGCAACGGGATATTTCGGTTGAATTTGGAAGCGTATTTAAAAATGATAAGCGTGAAATCCCGATAGATATTATTGGTAAAGACGAAAACGGTTATTACCTGCTTTATTCCGAAGGAAAATATGGGCAGGGCGATGACATGTATTTGAGGCAATTCAATCTAGACCTAACACCTTCCGGAAAGGAAATCAATTTAAAGGACGACACCTACGAAGGTAAATTCAATTCACTGGGGCTCGTGAAAATAAAGGACAACATAACGCACGTTTTCTATCTGCTCACCGACCAAGGCAAAACATTTTACTACCAAAACACCGATTTAAAAACGTTCTCGTTAGGTCCAAAACAGTTAATCACCACCATTGAAAACGACACCAAAAGCGCCAAAAACGCGTTAAGCCAATTTATGATTAGTGAAGATGAAAACACCATTTTTCTGTTTTACACCATCCCGAATAAAAACAAAGAAACGGCAAAAATCAGGGTTCAAACTTTCGATTCCGGTTTCAATGAAAAATCTATTGCATCATACGAATTTCCTTTTAAAAACGATGTACTTTCATTTCGCAGAATATTTATAAACAACAAAAACGAGCTTTTCATTCTTTGTAAAAAGTATGATTCCTACAAAATCCTGGCCGATGAAAACAACAAAAGGTACGAATATCTTCTTTATAAAGTAGAACCCGAAAAGCTCAACTTGCTCTCTACCGTAAAGTTGCCCGAAGTCCACTTAAGAAATCTTAATACTACGCTTATAAACGACAATGAATTAATTTTATCTGGACTAACTTCAAAAAAGAACATGTATGCCATGACGGGGGTTTTCAGTTCTAAAATCAACTTGAATACAGGTGAAAAAATTTACTCTAAGCACGCCCCGCTTTCGGCTGAGTTTTTTGCGCAATTACTTGAAGATGGCAAGAAAAAAACCAAAGCCATTGAAAAATATAACGATGGAAAAAGGGAAAACCAAAATTATGTTCTTCAACAAACCCTCAAACTCGATAATGATGAAGTACTCGTTTTAGCCGAGCAAGTTTGGTCTTTCACATACAATTATGCCACAACCTACTACCACCATAATATTGCCGCCATAAAACTAAACGCCAATGGCGACCTGATATGGGCCAAAAAAATTGGAAAAAGAAACGACAAACCCAATGTGCCCATTTACAGTTCGTATTTTCCAGTACAAAAAAGCAACCATTTATTTTTGCTGTACAATTGCAGCGAAAAAAACCTAAACCACAAAAGTGGCCATTTAGCCAATTATTTTACAGATTTTGACCGTGCTTTTATTACCACAGACATCGACCTGAGCACGGGCGATTATACAAGAAAACCATTAATTAGAAATTTTCAACTGGAAGATATTACCATTAGACCTTCTCTATATAATTGGATGAGCGACGACACCTTACTTATGTTCGGACAAGACATAGACAACCTAAAAAACCAACGGTTCGTAAAAATAAAATTTAAC
>CAZZDI010000244.1:0-3213 GCA_964653155.1 uncultured Flavobacteriaceae bacterium
GCTTGCCCTACAATAACAACTTTAGAATTGGGGTGCGCAGACACCACGGGGCGTGGTCCAAGCGGTAAATGCGCTTTGCATATAGTGCATTGTTTTATGCTTTCAAGTAAAGTTTGCATCTTGTTGTGTTTATGGGCTTCAACAGCACTTCGACAAGCTCTGTGTGCATTTCTAAGCGTAACGATTAGGACAAGGCCAGTCTAAACAGGACAAAAAATGGTAAAATCCGTTATTTTTCCTTTAAGGGTTGTTTTTCAAAGTACAATCCGCCAAAACCTGTTGCCATAAAGTTACGAATATTTTGGTGGCCGTTTCCGTTGGGGTCTTCCAATACGTCTTCAAAATAAAATTGACCGAAACAAGCCAAGGTTTCTTCTTTCGATAAGTTCTGTAATTTAGCAAAAGCCAATAACTTACATGATCCTGAATTTTCGCCTGCTTTATTTTCCAAATCTCCGTTTTTAAAGGCTGTGGGCGTAAATTCATAATGGGCTTCTATCACGGCCATGGTTTCTGAAAACACGATGGTTTTTGGTGTGTTTTTTAGTTTACTCTTAAAAGTTTCAATATTCATTTTCAGTTTTATTTATTTGTTCCGGCTACCACAATAACAATTTCGCCTTTGGGTGGTTTTTCGGTATAATACTCTAGTACTTCGCGGGCAGTTCCGCGGATGGTTTCTTCGTATAATTTGGTCAGTTCCCTTGATACAGACAGTTGCCGGTCATCGCCAAAATACTCACAAAAATGCCCTAAAGTTTTCACTAATTTATGCGGACTTTCATAAAAGATCATGGTTCGGGGCTCTTGTGCCAAAAGCAGCAATCGGGTTTGGCGTCCTTTTTTTACGGGCAAAAAACCTTCGAACACAAATTTATCGTTGGGCAGGCCAGAATTGACCAAAGCCGGCACAAATGCCGTGGCTCCGGGCAAACATTCTATTTCAATATTGTTTTCTACACAGGCACGCGAAAGCAGAAAACCGGGATCGGAAATGGCCGGGGTGCCGGCATCACTAATCAAAGCTACGGTGCTTCCGCCTTTTATTTTCTGTACAATGGCATCAACGGTTTTATGTTCGTTGTGCATGTGGTGCGATTGCATGGGGGTCGATATTTCAAAATGTTTTAAAAGTTTCCCCGAAGTTCGGGTGTCTTCGGCCAGAATTAAATCGGCGGTTTTTAAAACGTCTATGGCCCTAAAGGTAATATCTTTTAAATTGCCTATGGGGGTAGGCACAATGTAAAGTTTACTCATTGGTTAATTAAACTTGGCTTCAATAATTTGCATAAAACGCGCTTCAAACTCTTCTTTGTCTTCCCAATTATCGTAATCGGGTTTCACCATGGTTTCAATAAAATTTTTGGCATTGGCAAACGTTTGAAAGGTATTTAATTGCGAAATGACGCGGATATAATCTTCATTTTGGCCATCAAAAAGATGTTTTATAAACGCTATTTTATCGTTTAGCCCAATGTTTAATCCACCTATTTTCAATTTATCGTTCAATGATTTTTTATCGTTCGAAATACCGTTATGGCCATTGGCCACTGGTTCAAACACAGGAGTTTCATCAAAACCTGCCGTAATATCATCGAGGCTATACTGTGGTTTTACAGGTTCGGGCTCAACCGCCTCTGGCATTACGTCCACTTCTTCATTATGGTCTGGCATATGGGCCACCATGTCTTTTATCTTGTTCATTACGGGCTCCATAATGGCCTCGTCTTCATTTTCATCTAAATTGACATAGATTTTATCCTCAACCTCAATATTGTCGCTTATTTTATTGTTGAAAGCTTTATCTAGCATGCCGAAAAAAGAAGAATCGTTCCCAATAGTAGGCAGATCTTCCCCGAAATGGTCGCGGGCAAATTTCAAAACAGATAGTTTCTCATAGAGCAAAGCAACTTCTTCGTGCATTTTTAGCACATCGTCCTGTCCTTCTAACTTAATAATTCGGTGTGCAATGGCTATAAGATCGGCCTCTATTTTCTTTTTCATGGTTTAAAACTTTAAAAAATTATGCTCGGTAGGCTTTTGTTTTTTAGTAAATTTACGCCACCTTTATGCAAACTAATAATCGCTTTGTTTTAGTGCTAAAATTACGAAATGTTTCTTGAAAATACGGTAAATCATAAAGAACAATTTGGTTGGATCGAAGTCATTTGTGGCTCCATGTTTTCGGGAAAAACCGAAGAACTCATCAGAAGGTTGAAGCGTGCCCAATTTGCCCGGCAAAAAGTAGAAATCTTCAAACCAGCTTTAGATGTGCGCTATGATGAAGATATGGTGGTGTCTCACGATGCCAACGAAATACGCTCTACGCCCGTTCCTGCCGCTGCGAACATCCCTATTTTGGCCGATGGCTGCGATGTGGTGGGCATTGACGAAGCCCAATTTTTTGATGAAGAGATTGTACGGGTCTGCAACGATTTGGCCAACAAGGGCGTTCGGGTTATAGTGGCTGGGTTGGATATGGATTTTAAAGGCAACCCCTTTGGCCCCATGCCCAACTTAATGGCCACGGCCGAATATGTTACCAAAGTTCACGCCGTTTGTACCCGCACCGGAAATTTAGCACAATACAGCTACCGAAAATCGAAGAGCGACAACCTGGTACTTTTGGGCGAAGTGGAAGAATACGAACCACTTAGCAGAGCTGCGTACTACAAAGCCATGCTGCGCAACAAAGTACGGGGCATGAAGGTTACCGACCCCGAAGAAATAATAAATAAACCCCAAGACCCCAATGCCTAAAGCACAACAAACGGTATTAGAAATTAACTTAAAAGCACTTTCGCAAAACTTAAAGCACTTACAATCCAAACTACAGCCCAACACCAAGTTTATGGCCGTGGTCAAGGCGTTTGCATATGGCAACGACCCCTGCAAAATTGCCCTTTTTTTAGAACATCAAAATGTAGATTACTTTGCCGTAGCATACACCAACGAAGGTGTTGCGTTGAGGGAATCTGGCGTTACCAAACCCATTTTGGTACTCCATCCGCAAACGGTAAATTTCAAGGAGCTGATCGAGTACCAATTGGAACCCGCCCTTTACAACACCAAAATTTTAGATGAATTTTTGGAAGTCGCTTCCGCGGAAAAACTGAACCATTACCCCATTCACATTAAATTCAACACGGGATTGAACCGATTGGGCTTCAGTGAAACCGACGTAAATAGTATTGTCTCAAAAGTAAAAAATAC
>CAZZDI010000245.1:0-3206 GCA_964653155.1 uncultured Flavobacteriaceae bacterium
ATGACGAAGGCAAAACGGCCTTTTGGCACAGTAGTGCGCACATTTTGGCTCAGGCTATTGAAGAACTGTATCCTGGCGCTAAACTTACTATTGGCCCGGCGATTGAAAACGGTTTTTACTACGATGTCGATTTTGGCGAACACAGCATTTCAGAAAAAGATTTTAAATCAATTGAAAACAAAATGCTGGAAATAGCCAGAGGCAAACATGACTTTAAGATGCGTTCGGCCAGTAAAGCGGAAGCACTTGAGCTTTATAAAGACAATCCTTTTAAAACCGAATTGATTGAAAACCTGGAAGATGGTACGATTACTTTCTGTGACCATTCTACCTTTACCGATTTATGCCGTGGGGGGCACATTCCCAATACGGGCATTGTAAAAGCGGCTAAAATATTGAGTGTTGCTGGGGCTTACTGGCGCGGTGATGAAAACAAACCACAGTTAACCCGTGTTTATGGCATTTCATTCCCGAAACAAAAGGAGCTTACCGAGTATTTAGCGATGCTTGAGGAAGCCAAAAAACGCGACCACCGAAAACTGGGCAAGGAATTGGAACTGTTTACCTTTTCGCAAAAGGTGGGGCAAGGTCTTCCGCTGTGGCTACCCAAAGGAGCCGCTTTGCGCGAGCGATTGGAAAATTTCCTGAAAGCCGCACAAAAGAAAGCGGGCTACGAAATGGTAGTGACACCACATATTGGACAAAAAGAACTTTACGTAACCTCTGGACACTATGCCAAATATGGTGAAGATAGTTTTCAGCCCATCCACACCCCTAAGGAGGATGAGGAGTTCTTATTAAAGCCTATGAACTGTCCGCACCACTGCGAGGTTTACAAACACCACCAGTGGAGTTATAAAGATTTGCCCGTAAGATATGCAGAATTCGGAACCGTTTACAGATATGAACAAAGTGGAGAACTGCATGGTTTAACCCGTGTTCGTGGTTTTACCCAAGATGATGCCCATCTTTTCTGCACAGCAGATCAATTAGATTCTGAGTTTAAAAACGTAATCGACTTGGTACTTTATGTTTTCGGCTCCTTAGGGTTTGAAAACTTTACGGCGCAGGTATCCGTAAGGGATCCTGAAAACCCCGACAAATATATTGGCGATGTTGCCAATTGGGAAAAAGCCGAACAAGCCATCATTAATGCCGCCAAAGACAAGGGATTGGATTATGTTATAGAAGAAGGCGAAGCAGCTTTCTATGGCCCTAAGTTAGACTTTATGGTAAAAGATGCCTTAGGCAGACGTTGGCAACTGGGCACCATTCAGGTAGATTACAATTTACCGGAGCGCTTCGACTTAACCTACAAAGGTAGTGATAACGAATCGCACCGCCCTATTATGATTCACCGTGCCCCATTTGGAAGTATGGAACGTTTTGTAGCTCTGTTACTTGAGCACACGGGCGGAAATTTCCCGCTTTGGCTCATGCCAACCCAAGTTATTATCCTATCTATTAGTGAGAAATACGAAAAATACTCGCAAAAAGTTTTAAATTTGCTAGAAAATAACGAAATTCGCGCCCTTGTAGATCATAGAAATGAGACCATTGGGAAGAAAATTCGGGAAGCCGAAATGCAAAAACACCCTTATATGGTTATTATTGGCGAGCAAGAAGAACAAGAAGGTAAAATAACTGTGCGTCAGCACGGTGGAGCAGATTTAGGCATGATTACTGTAGAAGCGTTTACGGAAATCATCAATAAAGAAATCAAAAAAACGTTGAAATCGTTTTAATAAATAAATTTAAGTTTAATTTAAAACCATAACGCCATAGCAATTAGAAGAAGACAACAGCCCAGAAGGGTTAAACAAGAGGACAAGCATAAGATTAACTCTAAGATTACAGCACAAAAACTACGTTTAGTTGGAGATAACGTAGAGGTGGGCATTTACACCAAAGGTGATGCCATGAGAATAGCCAACGAGTTGGAATTGGATTTAGTTGAGATATCGCCTAACGCCGACCCTCCTGTTTGCAAAGTTATGGATTACAAAAAGTTTCTTTACGAGCAAAAGAAACGTGAAAAAGCTTTAAAGGCTAAAGCCAGTAAAGTAACCATTAAGGAGATTCGTTTTGGTCCGCAAACCGATGACCACGATTACGAATTTAAAAAGAAGCACGCCGAAAAGTTCTTAAAAGAAGGCGCCAAACTAAAAGCATTTGTATTCTTTAAAGGACGTTCCATTGTGTTTAAAGAGCAAGGTCAAATTTTGTTGCTTAGATTAGCACAAGACCTTGAGGAATATGGCAAAGTAGAACAAATGCCAAAATTGGAAGGTAAGCGAATGACGATGTTTATCGCACCCCATAAGAAATAGCTTCGGCTACGCTCAGCTACCTAAATAGTCGAGAAAATAGAAAATAAGATGCTGAAACATCCCGATAATTATCGGGACAGCACTAAAATAATTAAGCGAAATAATTAAAACTAGGAAAAGAAAATGCCTAAAATGAAGACAAAATCCAGCGCCAAAAAACGCTTTAAGCTAACTGGTACTGGTAAGATTAAAAGAAAGCACGCTTTTAAGAGCCACATCTTAACAAAGAAATCTAAAAAGCGTAAGCTTGCGTTAACCCATGATACTTTAGTACATAAGGCTGACGAAGACAATATTAAAACCATGTTACGTTTAAAGTAACATAAGTTTTAATCGGTTAAAACAATTTATAAACCCTGGAGTTAGGCTCATTGATTAACGATTGTAGATTTTAGATTTACGATTTTAGAGAAATAAAAAAGTGTCGATTATCGGCCGCCTACTACAAAAACAATTAAAATTATGCCAAGATCAGTAAATTCTGTAGCAAAAAGAGCCAGAAGAAAAAAGGTTCTAAAACAAGCAAAAGGTTACTTCGGACGTCGTAAAAACGTTTGGACAGTAGCAAAAAATGCGGTTGACAAAGCGATGCAATACTCGTACAGAGACCGCAGAAACAAAAAGAGAACATTCCGCGCTTTATGGATTACGCGTATTAACGCCGGAGCCAGAGAACACGGTTTATCTTATTCTCAATTTATGGGGAAATTAAAAGCTAACGACATCGAACTAAACCGTAAGGTTTTGGCCGATTTAGCCATGAATAACCCAGAAGCTTTTAAAGCTGTAGTAGAGAAAGTAAAATAAGGCTTTTGCCTATTGTAAAACATATTATTCGCTTAATAAAAATCCGATTCGAAAGAGTCGGATTTTTTT
>CAZZDI010000246.1:0-3201 GCA_964653155.1 uncultured Flavobacteriaceae bacterium
CAAACCACACTTATTAATACAAATAAGATTGAGGCAAATATTCTTTTATTTTGTATTGTCATCTGGGTTACAAATGTATGAAAAAAAGCCATTTAGCAAAATTTTTTTGATTTTCACCAGCAAAAAACATCTTTGAAATGCATATAAATTTCGATGAAATGCGTCTTTGGTTTTGCAAACAACAAAATCTTTGCTTTAGCTTTTTAACAAATATATGCATAAAATATTGTAAACCTAATGCAAAAATACCGTTGATAAGAATTTAATAAAACTTTAATTTATTGATGGACTGAAGCAGTCTCATTAACTAATTTTGCAAACCGATACGTTTTTCTTTCCAAAACATGAAACAGAATAAATTAAAAGTAGCCGAACTATTTGCCGGTGTAGGCGGATTTAGACTGGGACTTGAAGCCAACAATTACAAGGTGGTTTGGAGCAACCAATGGGAACCCAGCACCAAAACCCAACACGCCTCGATGGTTTACGAAGCCCGCTTTGGAAATGAAAACCACAGCAATGCAGATATTGCCACAGTACCCACAACCGAAATTCCCGACCACGATGTATTGGTTGGCGGCTTCCCGTGCCAAGATTATTCGGTGGCCACTACATTACAAAACTCGAAAGGGTTGAAAGGCAAAAAAGGGGTGCTTTGGTGGTCCATCCACCGGATTTTGGAAGAAAAGAAAAACAAGCCTAAATACCTTTTTTTAGAGAATGTGGACCGGCTTTTAAAATCACCATCCACCCAACGGGGTCGCGACTTTGCCGTGATGCTACAAAGCCTCAACCAATTGGGCTACGCTGTAGAATGGCGCGTCATCAACGCCGCCGACTACGGCATGCCACAACGCCGCCGACGTATTTTTTTTATTGGCTACCACAACACTTCGGCAGTCTTTAAACGCATCGAAAATTCAGAAAAAGCCAACTGGCTTACCAAACAAGGCACCATTGCGCAAGCCTTTCCTGTTGGAAAAGTCAGCGCGTTGGAAAATTTCGAACTGAATGGCAATTTGGTTGAAATCACCAATAACTTCAACAAAAACGGAAAAATTTCACCATTTTTAAATACCGGATTGCTCATTAACGGAAAAGTTTATACTGCCAAAACCCAAGCCAACTACCAAGGCAACAAAACGGTTTTGGGCGATATTTTACAAAACGGCGAAGTGACGCCCGAGTTTTTTATTGATGAAGCCGACCAACCAAAATGGGAATACCTAAAAGGCTCAAAAAAAGAAAAACGGAAAACCAAAGCAGGATTTGAATACAATTACAGTGAAGGCGCCATGATTTACCCCGATGCCCTCGATAATGCTTCGCGAACCATTATTACTGGCGAAGGCGGGAAATCGCCCTCGCGTTTCAAGCATGTGGTAAAAACCAAAAAAGGTTTGCGGCGACTAACCCCCGTAGAACTGGAACGCCTCAACATGTTTCCAGACAACCACACCAAACTGGAAGGCATCAGCGATACCAAACGCGCCTTTTTTATGGGCAACGCGCTTGTTGTGGGCGTCGTTGAAAAAATTGGTGCAGCACTTTACAACCAAATACACCAAAAATAGTGTCCGCTTTTAAACAGGATTTAAACCAAGAACAGATACTAAATACATATTTAGACCACATTTACCATTCGAAAAAGCTCAATTTTTCACGAATTACAGATTTAGAACAGCAATACCGTGGCGTCGATGTGGTTTTTCATCATAATTCCGCCGACTATCTCATTGACGAAAAGGCCCAACTCCACTACCTAAACAAAGATTTGCCCACCTTCACCTTCGAGCTTTCCTATGTAAACAAACACAACGACATTAAAGAAGGCTGGCTGTTCGACCGCTCTAAAAAAACACAATTCTACTTTTTGGTTACGGCCATTTTTCTGAAGAAAGGAAAATCAAAATTATTAACCCAAAATGATATTGCGTCGTTAAAAATCACTTCGGTTAACCGCGAAAAACTCATCAGTCATTTACACAACAAAGGCTTATCGCGACACCAACTTGATGCATACGATTTCGATATTAGAAATACCCTTTCCTTTGGAAAAAATAGTATTCCAGAATTGAATGAAAAACGCGCCGGACTCATTTATTACACCGAACACCTTAAAGAACGCCCCATTAACTTACAGCTTCGGCTTCAGTATTTAATTGACCATAACATCGCGAAGGTTTTTCACCATTGACTTTACATCACCCAAAACGCTTTTATTCAAACACATTTTCAAACTTTCATTTGTGAATTAGCTATTTTTTTAGAACTTTAATGAAAAAGTAGAGCGATGAGCAAAATGGTATGTTTTGGGGAAATTTTGTGGGATGTATTCCCCAATCAAAAAAAAATAGGAGGCGCACCACTTAATGTAGCCAGCCGGTTGGCTTCCTTTGGAAATGATGTGTCGATGATAAGTGCCATTGGCGCCGATGTTTGGGGCGAAAAACTATTGCAATATTTAAACGAAAACCATATAAATACCGACCACGTTCAGGTACTTTATAAATACAAAACAGGGAAAGTAAAAGTGAAGTTGAATGCTAAAGGTTCGGCTACATATAACATAAAACACCCTCGTGCCTGGGATAAAATCCTTTTAACCGACGAAGCCCAAAAAGCAGTAAAAGAAGCTGATGCTTTCGTTTTTGGCAGTTTGGCCGCCCGCGACGACAGCTCCCGAAACACTCTGTTCAACCTCATCGAAACGGCGCAATACAAGATATTCGACCTCAACTTAAGGCCGCCGCATTACAGCGAAGACGTGCTGGTGTATTTAATGGACAAAGCCGATTTTATAAAATTTAATGACGATGAGCTTTACGAAGTGAGCCAAATGATGGGCTCTAAATACAAATCGCTGGAACAGAACCTCCATTTTATAGCCGAAAAAACCGAAACCAAACACATTTGCGTTACCAAAGGCGAACACGGCGCTGTACTGCTCTACAACGGAAAACTGTATTACAATAGTGGTTACTTAATTGACGTAGTGGATACCGTTGGGGCGGGCGATTCATTCTTAGGCTCGTTAATTAGCCAATTAATCAATAACACCGAACCCCAAAAAGCCATTGATTTTGCCTGTGCGGTTGGCGCTTTGGTGGCGCAGAGCGAAGGCGCAAATCCTAAGATTTCGGATGAAGTGATTGCGGGGTTTATGTTTCCTGAATAAAAAAAACCGCTTCAGAATTTGAA
>CAZZDI010000247.1:0-3198 GCA_964653155.1 uncultured Flavobacteriaceae bacterium
ACATTGTGCTTCAAAATGCCACAAAACCCAATTTTGATGCTTCGGTATCTTATGGCTCGTTCAACACATTTCAAACCAGTGTAAACGGTCTGTACCGTTTTGAAAAATCGGGGTTTACAATTAAAGCTTCTGCATTTCATAATTATTCAGATAACGATTATAAAGTTTGGGGCAGAAGCATTGCCGATATCAACCCAAATTCCAGCCTAACACCCATTACGGCACGACGTTTTAACGATGCTTACCGCTCTACCGGTGGCATGGTGCAAGTGGGCTATACCGATGTGGAATGGGCCGACCAGTTTTATGTAGGGCTAACCGGTTCTGATGATTACAAAGAAATTCAACACGGTGCTTTTATGACGCACATACCATATTACGGGCGTTTTATGGAATCTGATGCCATGCTGGCAAATTTAACTTATAAGAAGAAAGATTTATTCTTTAAAGGTTTGGATGTTGATGTAAATGGCTTGCACGGCAAAAGAAACCGAATGGTTAACGATACCGTTCCTTGGATCTATACCTGGCGCGGTGTAAAATGGCAAGATGGACAAAACAACAACGAGCCCAAAAAACATATTGATGAGTCCCAACAGGAGGGTGGGCCCACTTTAGCAAAAATTAACAGAAATGTTACTTCTGTTAGAACCGGTGTTTCATATGCTATTAACAAAAACCACAAGGTTTTGTTCAATCATGTATATAGCCGTATTGATAGGGAAGATAGTGATGCTTTGCTATCGCTTTTAGAAAATACTTTTAGGGGCACCAGAGATTTGCACAAAAATATTTTATCGGCAACCTACGAATTGAATGCCTTAAATGGCAAATTGCAGGCCAACGTATTTGGAAAGTATTACCAACAAAAAACGGTAAACATCGATCCTTATGTGAATGAAAGTACCAATGAGATTGAAGATGAAATAATAAGTGCAAATGCAAAAAATGAAGGTTATGGTTTTGCTCTTTCGTATGCCATTATCCCCAATGTTACCTTATTGACCTCGGCAGAGAAGGCTATACGCTTGCCCAATGAAAGCGAAGTTTTTGGAAATGATGGTGACAATGTGGTGGCAAACCCCAGCATCAGGCCCGAGCTTAGCAACAATTACAACCTCGGTTTTCGTTTTGGAAGCTTCAACATAAAAAAACACGATTTTAGTATTTCTACCAATTTTTTTACCCGAAATATTAAAGACAGGATTGGCTTGCCTATTGAACGTACCCCCGATGAAGAGCTCATACTTTATGAAAACCAAGGCCACGGCACTTCCAAAGGTGTTGATGCGCAATTAAATTATACGTATAACAACAATTTAGGATTCAACTTTAATATATCGCGTTTTGAATTGCTTGTAGTAAACCGAGGGGTAGAAATAGATGTGCCCAATACGCCGTTTTTCACCATGAACGGTAATTTGCGCTATTCGTTTAAGGATTTAATCCAAAAGAAGTCGCAATTAAACCTGTTTTATACAATGTATTTTACAGACGCCTTTTCGTATTTGCCACCACAGGGTTCGCACACTAGCGGGCTTGAATTTTTTGAGGTACCACAACAGATATCGCAAGATTTTGGAGTAAGCTACACATTCCCAAAAAATAAATTGATTATGAGTTTCGATGTGAAAAACATTTTCAACGAAGCCATTTACGATAATTTGTCGGTGCAAAAACCAGGGCGTGCCTTTTACTTAAAACTCAATTATTTTATCAATAAATTTTAAATACAATACACATGAAAAAAATGTTTCTTAACCTAAAAACTTTAAGTCTTGCTTTTGGTGCCTTGGCCCTTGTTGTAAGTTGTAGTGATAACGAAGACGATGGTAATGGCGGAGGTGTTCCGGTAGAAACCAAATCGGATTCAGATCGATGGATTACCGTGGCTGCTGCTAGGATGGGCGACAACCCGGGCGATGGCAATGGCGGAACCAGTATTTACTCGCTAAGTAGCGAAAGTGCTAAAGACCCCAATAAAACAATAGCTCCTTTCGATTATGGTTTTGCAGTGCCTTCAAACAGAACGGCCCGTTTACAAGCTTCAGAAGACGGAAGCACCATTTTTAATATTAGTTATGCTGGCGATACCGGTGGGGTTTACTCTAAATATTCGGTTAATGGCGGACAAAATTTTTCACAATCTGGTTTGCCTATGAGTATTACACAATACGTAGGTACTGCGCCAAGATGGATAAAATTATTTGATGGCGACCAAACCGGTGCTGCGGTATATGTAAACACAGAACATATTATTGATGACAATGGTACTGAAGACGTTTCAGACGATGTTTATGTAAGAACAAAAGCCACCATGGGTGTTGTAACTCTAGATTTGGAAAACTCAGGAATCAACGTATTTAAAGAATCTGAACTCCATTTGAGTGATGAAGAAGAAGCCAACGGTTACTACATTGGCCGAATAGACATGCCTGTATTAAATGCTGCCGGCGATAAATTATATATAGGTGCCCGAATAAACAAAGTGGATCCCGCTACGGTTGAAACCGATGGTAACGGCGAAATTTTAGGTGCCAAAACCATTGTGGTTGATTATCCAAATCTAACCAACCCCACCATAATATCTTCTTCAGTAGGATATGGAAATACCAACGGGTACCGTAGCATCAATGCTTTTGAATATGGCGGGGCCGTTTACCAAGCCAACCAAGGCGATCCAAATGGTTCACATATTTTAAAAATTGGAGCGAACAACCAGTATGATGATTCTTATGTGTTTAGCTTAGACGCTGCCTTAGGGGTAACAGGTGTTTACGTTTTAGCCTGGAGGCCTGCTGCCAATGGCAAAGCCGTATTAGCTTACCGCCACGATGGGTCTCAAGAAGGGGTTTCAGGACGAGGAGAAAGCTTTTTTGCTTTAGTTGATTTAGAAGCAAGAACGGCTACAAAATTAGAAGGTATTCCTTATGAAGTAGATATGGAAATGTTCCAATACCAAAGCTATGCAGTTGATGGAAACGACATATACCTAACCGCAGCCCCTGTTGGTAAAAACGGAAATATTTACGTTGTAAATACTGAAACCGGAGAAGTTACCAAAGGAGCAGAACTGGTAAACGTATCAGGAAGCCACTTTATTGGTGCTTGGTAAAAAGCGGTAAAACCTAAGCCTTTAGTAAAAAAAGAAGCGGGTAGGAAGTTAACTTCCTACCCGCTTCTTTTAATTGTGGCTTT
>CAZZDI010000248.1:0-3140 GCA_964653155.1 uncultured Flavobacteriaceae bacterium
TTTTACCTTTGTTAATTACAAAGTTTGTCAATGAGCCTAAGAAACCTCATACTCATCATCATAAACAGCTTAATTTTTTTGGTGATACTCATGTTGTCCATCACCTTTTATAATCAGTTTTCAAAGGTGTTGGACGATAGGATCCTGCTTCAGCTCAATTCCATAAAAACCTTAAAACAAATTCAGTTTGAAAATTTGATCCAAACCGAATGGGATACCTTTTTGGCAGAAACAAGCAATGAATTTTCAGTTGACAGCCTAGACATCAATTTGCCTCAACGTGCGTTGCAAACCTCCGGAATTTATGATTTTACTGAATTTAACAAAACGGGAAACATTACCATAGGATTAGTTTCGGTTGAAGATAGCATAACAAAAGCAAAAATAGTTCCATACAGCAAAATCAAGGAAATTTTGTTGGAGCGCGCCGGAATGGGAGAGAGCGGCGAATCCTACTTGGTGGGCAACAATTTTACCATGCGTTCGCCATCGCGGTTTATGCCCGAAAAAATACCTTCAACAATAACGGCCAAAACAAAAGGCGTTGCCGATGCGCTTTCTGGAACTTCAGGCAGGGGTGTTTTTAAAGATTATCGCGGTATAGACGTGTACAGTGTTTACAGCCCCATTGCCATTTCTAAGCTTCGTTGGGTTATACTTTCAGAAATTGATACCAGCGAGGTTAAAGCCCCTTTACAGCAGTTAAAATTAAGGCTTTTGGGGCTTATCATCATCATTATGGCAGTGGCCATTATACTGTCGTTGTTCCTTACTAAAATTATAACCAACCCCGTTACCAATATGCGGAAAAGCCTAAAGGTAATGGCCGATGGCGATTATAACCAAACCGACGATTTTGTTGTTAATTCCAACGAAATAAAAGACATGTTCGATGCCTTGGCCAACTTAAAAAAATCGTTGCAGGGTGCGGTAAAGTTTTCCAACGAAATAGGAAAAATGAACCTAAACGCCCAATACGCGCCCAAAAGCCAGAACGATTTGTTGGGAAAGAGCTTGATAAAAATGCGCGATAAACTGTTGGAGTTTCGAAACAAGGAAAACAAAAACCGGGTAAACACCAAACGCTTAATGGTTGATGGTTTGGAAAACGAACGCCGGCGCCTCTCGCGCGAACTGCACGATGGTATTGGCCCGTTGTTAACGTCGTTGAAATTTTATATTGAAAACCGCATTGAAAGCCCCACCCAAAAGGCCGAAATGAAAAAAATTCTCGATGGCACCATTTCAGAAATCAGGCTAATGTCCAATGCCCTAATGCCTTCAACTTTAGACGATTTTGGCGTTGGCGTGGCCCTTACCAATTTTGTTGATAACATAAAAAAAACATCGGGAATTTCCATCGAATTTGAAGATCTGACCAAGGAAACCGACAGTAAAATTACTAAAAACCAGGCCATCAATATTTTTAGGATCGGGCAGGAGTTGATCAATAACACTTTAAAGCACGCCAAGGCCAAAAACATACGCATTACCCTTTCTGAATTTGACGATTTTATTTCCCTTTTTTATTTTGATGACGGTGAAGGTTTCAACATACGCGCTGTAAAATTGGGCTCTGGCATCATCAATATTAAAGAGCGCGTTGAAATTTGTAACGGTGAAATAAATATAGAATCCAAACGTGGCAATACCACTTTCGAAATTGAATTACCCATAGAACATGAATAAAATAAAAGTAATTATAGCAGACGATCACGAGCTTTTTAGAAACGGTTTAAAAGAACTGTTAAAAAAGTACGACGATATAGAAATTGTTACCTCTGTTGGTGACGGAAAAGAATTTATGGATATTTTGAAAAGCATAGAGAATCTAGATATTGTTTTGCTCGATATCACCATGCCAAACATGGATGGGTTTGAGGTGCTAAACCAAATTAAAGAACAAACTGAAACGGTAAAACCCATTGTAATCTCAATGCACGACGACGGTAACTATATTGCCAAATGCGCCAAAGCCGGGGCTTATGGCTACATGCTTAAAAATACCGATGAAGACGAACTGATTAAAGTGATACGAATTGTTCACCAAGGCAAAAAATACTTTAGCCCCATGATTGCCGAAAAGATGGTCAACTTCATGTCTGAACAAAAGGTGAGCGAAAACATACTATCCAACAAAGAAAAAGAGGTTTTAGGGCTTATTTCCGAAGGGCTTACCACAAAAGATATTGCGGCAAAGCTATTTGTTAGCACCCGAACCATTGAAACACATCGGGCCAATATTTTGAGAAAACTGGAGGTGAAAAATACGGCCGAGCTCATAAAAAAGGCAGCACAGATTAATTTGATTTAGAACCTGTTCTGGGTTAAATATCCGTATTTATACGGATGTAAATTACGTGGTTTCAATTACCAGAAAATGGGTTTGTTTGACTATATTTTTGTAGTAAAACTTAAAAATTGTAAAAAATGAGAAATATAGCCATTGTTTTAGCTTTAGTATTTGCGGCATCGACTTCTGCTTTTGCACAAAAAAGAAGCGATTTAACTGGTCCAGCTTATAAAAATTACAAGCCTTGGAAAAATGAAAGCAAGCCAACGCAAATTTATTCAGTAGCTAAAAGCGAGAAGTTAACAGGTCCAGCATTCAAAAACAAAAAAGCTTGGAAAAAATCAACTTCAGATGCTACATATACTGCTGTAAATTTTGGTTCAGAGCGTACTAATTTAACTGGTCCAGCTTACAAAAACTACAAGCCTTGGAGAAAGAGCGATAACGAAGGTACTTCTAACTCTCAAAATGCTAAAAACGAAGATTAATTAGTAAATTAATAGTTCTTTAAGACTTTTTCGTTTTCATTTTTGTATTTTTTAGTTAACACTAAAATCATTTAAAAATGGAAGCACATAAAAAGGAAATATTAACTGAAATTTCAACGCTTACCAGAACCATTGAAGAGCAGTATCCTGAACTTCAAAAATATTTAGACGAAAGTCGTGGTACGTTACCGCAAGGCGAAGTAAGCGAAACACTTGAAAAGAGAGAACTAGAAGACTACAAAAACAGTTTAAAAAAGCTGATTGAAGGATATAAAAAATAGCAAAAAAAGCCCATTGGAAACATTTCTAATGGGCTTTTTAAGTTTTAAGAGGAACGGTTTGTTTATTCCTCCTTTTTC
>CAZZDI010000249.1:0-3095 GCA_964653155.1 uncultured Flavobacteriaceae bacterium
TTGTTGGCCTACTAGGGCTCGAACCTAGACTCTTCTGGACCAAAACCAGACGTGTTGCCAGTTACACCATAGGCCAATGCCGTTTGAGGGTGCAAATTTAGTACAAAGTTTTATTTGTACAAGTATTTTTTGAAAAATATTCGTTAAAACTTAACGTTTACTTAAAAACATTTGCGGTAACGTATTTATTATTAAATTCGCCTTGCAAACAAACACAAATATTCATGGCACATTTCAACTTTAAAAAATGGAACACGCTTCTGGGCTGGTTCTCTTTTTTAATAGCGCTTATCACATACAGTTTAACAGTTGAACCTACGGTAAGTTTTTGGGATGCCGGCGAATACATTTTAACCTCGGCAAAATTGGAAGTGGGCCACCCGCCAGGAGCACCGCTCTTTCAAATGCTGGGAGCCTTCTTTTCTATATTCACCTTTGGAAACACCGAATTGGTGGGCTGGATGATGAACATGATGAGCGCCGTAGCCAGTGCCTTTACCATTTTATTTATGTTTTGGACCATTACACTGCTTTTAAAAAAAATAGTTGTTGGCAAAAACGAAATGTCGCAAAACAAAGCTATGGCTATTTTGGGCAGTGGTTTGGTTGGAAGTTTGGCATTTACCTTTACCGATTCATTTTGGTTTAATGCCGTTGAGACCGAGGTGTATGCCATGGCCACATTAATTATGTCGGTTTTATTTTGGCTGGGGTTACGCTGGGAACAGGATATGGACAAACCCCGTGGCAACCGTTGGCTCATTCTAATCACTTTCATTATTGGGCTGTCGTTTGGCGTTCATTTTATGGGATTGCTTACCATTCCTGCTATCGGGCTCATTTATTATTTCAAAAATTATAAAACCATAACGGTTAAAAACTTTATTATTGCCAATGCCGTTTCGGTAGGTATTTTGTTGTTTGTTTTTAAATTGTTGGCGCCCAACGTCCTTAAAATTTTCAGTGCCACCGAAATCTTTTTTGTAAACACCATTGGGCTTCCTTTTAATTCGGGCTCTATTATTGCAGGTGTACTATTGGTGCTTATAATTAACTACGGCCTTCGGTTAACCAGAAAAAAAGGCTATGTGCACCTCAATACGGCCATTTTGTGTATTGCTTTTATTATTGTTGGCTTTTCATCATGGCTTATGCTGCCCATTCGTGCCAACGCCAATGTAGTAATCAATGAAAACAACCCCTCTAGTGCCAGAGAACTTTTGGCGTACTATAACCTAGAACAATACCCCGAAACACATTTATTTTATGGACCACAGTTTACCGATCAATATGCTTATTTAGATGAAAACAATCCGTACGTTGACGATAAACCTAAGTACGAAAAAGATGAAGAAAAAGGCAAATACGTAGTGGTTAACGACTATAAAAATGCCAAACAAAATTACAACTCCAAGCACGCCTCCATCCTTCCGCGTATGTGGAGCACCGAACATGCCGAAAATTACATGATGTTTTCTGGGTTTCTGGATTTTAAGCTAAAGCCAGAATACCAAATGGAAAACCAATTGCGAACGGCTGTTAGCAACTTCAGGAAAGACGTTAACCAAGGCAATATTGATTACGAAGATTACCACAACTTTTTAAAGCAATTTAAAGAGTACATAGATATTGAAAAGCCCTCGTTGGCCAGCAACATCCGTTATTTATTCGAATACCAATTGGGCTACATGTACTGGCGTTATTTTATGTGGAATTTTGCTGGACGCCAAGACGATATTCAGGGCAGGTACGACAACCATGGCAACTGGATTTCTGGCATAAAACCACTGGACGAATGGCATTTGGGACTATCGCAAGACAACCTTCCTAGCGATGTAAAAAACAACAAGGCTCGAAACACCTATTATTTACTCCCCCTTATTTTAGGATTGCTCGGGTTTTTCTTTCTATTCAACAAAGACAAAAAACTGTTTTGGGTGATGTTGGTATTTTTCCTATTTACGGGCATCGCCATTCAGGTATACACCAATGTTCGTCCATTTGAACCTCGCGAACGCGACTACTCGGTAGTGGGGTCTTTTTATGTATTTGCCCTGTGGATTGGTTTTGGGGTTTACGGCCTTTACGACTCTTTAAAAAACTACATTCCCAAAAAACTGGCCGCACCCATAATCACCGTAGTTTGTTTAATTTTAGTACCTGGTATTTTGGCAGCCAACAACTGGGATGACCACGACCGATCGGATAAATACACCGCTAGATCGATGGCTCATAAATACCTCGATTCGTGTGCCGAAAACGCCATTTTGTTTACCATTGGTGACAACGATACCTTTGCCCTATGGTACGCCCAAGAAATTGAAGGCTACCGTACCGACGTTAGGGTGGTGAATACCAGCTTGTTCCAAACCGATTGGTACATCGACCAAATGAAACGCAAAGCGTACGAAAGTGATCCTATTCCGTCACAACTCACCCACGATTTATACAAGTATGGCACTAACGATTATATCGTCATCCAACAGGTAATACAAGACACTTTACCTGTAAAACAGTTTCTGGATTTTGTGGGTAGCAACAACCCAAAAACAAAGTATAAATATGTATTACAGCAACGCGGTATCGATATTTCGCAAGTACGCTCCCAAGACCTCAACGCCACCTATTTGCCAACCCCGCATTTACGCATTCCGGTAAATAAGGAAAACGTTTTAAAATCGGGTATTGTAAAACCTAAAGATGCAGATGATATTGTTCCCCACATCGACATTACCATAAATGGTGGGGCGCTTTATAAAAACCGCTTGCTCATGCTAGACATTGTTGCCAATAACGAATGGAACCGCCCCATTTATTTTACCGGTGGAAGTTTTGGTGACGACGATTATATTTGGATGAAAAATTATTTACAACTGGATGGCCTATGCTACAAATTGGTACCCATAAAAACAGAAATAGATCGTTCCAACCCATTCGATATGGGGCGTGTTGACAGTGATTTAATGTATGAAAAAGTAAAAAAATGGGATTGGGGCAACAGTGGCAGCCCAGATATTTACCACGACCCCGAAACCCGTAAAAATTCCATAACCTATCGTGGTAATTTGGCCCGGTTAATTCAGCAATTGATTAAC
>CAZZDI010000250.1:0-3071 GCA_964653155.1 uncultured Flavobacteriaceae bacterium
CTGTAATCGATTACAATTATAAAAAAAATAAAAACATTAACAAAATTTTAATACATATTTTATGGCAACACCAAAAACTGTTTGCCATTCGTTCATTAAAAATGTATGTTTCAAGACACTGTTTTCCGTAAACCTAACAAGCAATAGTCTTTACCTGAAACTTCCCTCCAATTCGGGGACAAGCCTTTTAAGTTCTTTCAAAGCCAATTTAGCTACTTCATTGGCACCCAATTTTGATAAATGGGTATTATCTTCTTTTCCTTTTTCATAATAAGGATGTTCTCCGGGCTCAAAATGAAGGTGTAATTTTTTAGATTCCTCAACCCCATAAGATTCTTCTAGGTTTTCAGTAAAATATTGAAGGTCGATAAACGGCACATCATACTCCAAAGCTACCAATCTGGTTTCTAACGGGTATTCACCATGCGTATCGATTAAAGTGCCATGCTCATTAAAATTTCTTCTAACAATGGACGAAAACAAAACCGGCGTTGCTCCTTTTTCTCGGGTTTCTTCAACAAAACGGATTAAATTATGGCGGTAGGTAACATGCGGATTGGTATAACGATCGGGCGATTTGAATTTTTGATCGTTGTGCCCAAATTGGATAAAAACATAATCGCCTTCTTTCAACGTTTTCAGAATATCATCCCATCGTCCTTCTCCAATAAAACTGCGGCTACTTCGGCCATTTACCGCTCGGTTATCAATAGTAACGTTCTCAGTAAAATACCCGGGCAACACTTGCCCCCAACCGTGTTCTGGATTTTCATCCGGATTTTTTTTATTGGCCATGGTCGAATCGCCAATCATATAAATAGTGAAGTTGTTATCAGTATTTTCTTTTTCTGCAATTTCTATTTGGCCCGATTCATTTTTACAGCCAAAAATTGTAATTAAAAATAAAAGTGAAATAGTTTTAAAAACGTTCATACCAGTTTAGTTTCGATTTGTTATTTGTTTCTTTTAAAATATTCTGCCTCGTGTATTTCTTAGCCTGGCGTTTGGTAAGTTGATGCGACCACCCTACTCTTTTTTCTGGCTGATAGCCCACGCCCGAACAATTATACTCGGCATAAAATGATTGTAATTCTGCTTCGGCCTTACCCCAATTATGCCATCCCTCTGGACGGATATGGCTTCCCATTTCGCATTCTATAAAAACTGTTTTAGCATTAAAGCGCCAAGGCCTTCCCAAATAAACGCTTTTTACTTTATCTGCAGCCGTTAATTTACAGTTTTTAAATACATAGCCAAACTCCTGCCCTTTGGGAGTTGATGCTGCCGTGATGTACGAATCTGATATGCTATGGAGCGTACATTCTTCAAAAAGCACAGTTGCACCCCCAAAAATGAAATCGACACCGCCTTCTATATAACAGTGTTTAAAATATTGTTTAAAACCTTCGCCTTCTGTATAAAGTGTATCTTGATATCCTAAAAGTGAACAGTTTTCAAAATAACAACGGTTGGCACTTACCGACAGTGCCACAGCTTGTCCAACAGGCCCTGCCGTATTTTTTATGGTTAGGTTTTTAGCCATAAAATCGTCGCCTTCAACCAAAACCGTAGAGGTATGAAAGGTGCTGTTTCTGCCTAAATCTATTTTTTTGAAATAATCATCGTAGGTAATTATGGTGTTTTCCCGGCTTTCACCGAGTAAAGACACATGGGTGTTCCATGAATAAACATGCACCTTTTCGTTATAAACACCATTTTTCACATGAATAATAACCCGTTGATAAGGAAATGATTTTGAAGCATTAATAGCCTCTTGTATGCTGGTGAAATCGCCACTACCATCTTTCGCGACCACCATATTGTATTCATTTTTTGGCTTTTTGTTTTGTTTGGGCGCATCGTGCTTCGCCTTCCATTTTGGATAAAGGTTTAAAACCTCCTGTGGATCGTTGCTGTACCAGGCATAACCCCGTCTGCGTTCAAGGCCAATTTCAGCCATAGTCGCTTTTTTAATTCCGTCCCTATCACAAAAAAACGGTGTATTATCATCCAGCTCCATAAAACGTGCCCAAAGTGGTTCGGCATTGGCAGTTTTTATAATTTCTTTATCAACAAATTGCCCCTGTTCATTGAAAATATATTCTTGCTTAATTCCTCTTAATTTAGATTCCTCAAACCAAGCGACCGCACTGTTAATGGCCTTTTTAACGTCTTCTGAAGGATTTTCAATAGACATTAAAAGCAATACAATACCCGCCGATTCCTTTCCGCTTAACGATGGCAACTCATAACTCCGGGCCTTGGCTGGTTTTAAAGTATTCTCGTCATGCTGGGCGCACCAACCGGTTAACACTCCATTTTGTTTATATTGTGTTTTTAAAATGCAATCGATTCCTTTATTAAAAGACCGCTCTATTTCTTTTAAAACCTCTGGAGCAGGCTCTATAGAAATTTTACCATTCTTGTCCTTAATGTCTTTTAACAGGTTCATAATATTCACCATCGAATCGTCATTAAAAGTAATGTGGGTGTAATAGCCTTTTTTTAAAGGGTAAAACTGTGGCCAACCACCATTTTGGTACTGCGCTTTCAACAAGTAATTTAATCCTGAAAGAAAAGCATTTTTGTAACGTTGATCGGGCACTTGTTGATACATTTTAGACAGAAAACGCATTTCTAAAATGGTAGCGCCATTGTCTGTAGTTACATCATCCGTGCTTGATTTTAAGTTTAAAAGATGCTTTTTTTCCTTATCGGTCAACGCTTCGTGCATTTGAATATTTTTTGGCCAACCGCCAACATTTCGCTGGTAAAGCAACACATTGTCTGCTATATCCTTGGCTTCCTGAGATGCAAACCATGCTGCCTCGCTTTTATGGACTAATCGCCGCCACGATGTGCGATGCACCTGCGATTGTAAATTCAAACTAAAAAAAACTACGGCTGCAAATACAGCGACAAATTTGATCTTCATTTTTTCAATATTCATTAATTCCGAGAATCTATTTTGTAAACCTATCAAAAAATTTAAAACAAAAAAAGAGGCCGCCTGAAAAGTCATTTAATTTCCGTCAGGTTGAGCTTATCGAAACCAATATTGATTATCAATA
>CAZZDI010000251.1:0-3026 GCA_964653155.1 uncultured Flavobacteriaceae bacterium
GCAACTATGGAGCCCAATCCTACCAACCCTTTTTTAAAAAACTCATTTCTTTTCATCTGTTTAAATTTTATTGTTTTTTTATCGGTCAGATGTAATTTGCCATTGAACATTTAGGTTGGTGTCAACCTTACGTTATGGCTCATTTCATAATCTACGGTTTTATTGTTGAGATAAAAGTAAAATAGAAAAGTGTGCTGCTGAATTTTATGCGGTTAATGCCTAAAAGTTTGCGGTGAAAATGGGTCAAATGCGTTTTTCTAACATTTTTTTATAACTATTGCCAATAGGAAAGATTATGTTGTTTACAGTAACTTCTGTTGGGCTCGCATTTTTAATTTTGGCAATGGGTACAATGTAAGATTTGTGTATTCTAACAAACTGGCTCGCCGGTAATTTTTCCAGAATACCTTTCATGGTAGCGCGTGCCACGATGGTTTTTTCGTTTTCGATATGGATTTTCACGTAATCGTCCATGGCTTCCAAATACAGAATATTTTCCAACGGAATACGGTTCAGTTTATAATTGGCCCTAATGGAAAGATGCGTGTTTTCGGCTGTATTTTCGGTTTCAACAGTTTTGGCTTTTTTAATGCGATCTACGGCTTCGGTAAAACGTTCCAACGAAAAGGGTTTCAATAAATAGTCGGTAGCATTAACGTTAAAGCCCTCAACGGCATATTGGTCAAAAGCCGTGGTAAATACCACTTTAACCTCTTGGCTGAGCGATCTGTAAAAATCGATACCGTTGGTTTTGGGCATTTCAATATCCAAAAACACCACATCAACGGGGAATTTGTTCAAGTATTTTTTGGCGTTCTGGAGGTTGGTAAAGGTTTTTTCCAGAGTAATGGAATCAATCGAATTGCAATAAACGTCAATAATCTGTAAGGCAAGTGGTTCGTCGTCTATGGCAATGGCTTTAATCATTCTAATGGTATGGCGAGGTGTACTTTGTGCGTGTTATTTTCTTCGTTAATGGTTAATTTATAGCTATTTGGATATAAAATATCGAGTTGCTTTTTGGTGTTTTTCAAACCTTTTTCAGACGAAATAACCGCGGTGTTAACGATTGAATTTTCAACGTATAAAGTTAATAAATTATTGTCGTCAACATTCAAACGGATATCAATTTTAGAAGCATCGTCTGCATTGGCACCAAATTTAAAGGCATTTTCAACAATGGAAATCAATAGGAGCGGGGCTATTTTTTTGTTTTTAAAATCGCCCGAAAAACGACTTACAAGCTGTGTGTTTTCGGTTAACCTGAGCTGTTGCAGGTCGATGAAGTTTTTAATATAATTAACTTCTTTTTCCAACGGAATGAAATCTTTGTTGCTCTCGGTCACCACATGCCGCATTAAATCGGAGAGTTTTAAAATGGCATTTGGGGCCTTATCGGATTTAGTGAGTGCCAGCGCATACAGGCTGTTCAAGGTATTGAACAAAAAATGGGGGTTGATCTGGGCTTTTAAATACGATACTTCGGTGGAAAGTTTTTCGTTTTTAATTTTGTTCAGCCGTTCGTCGAGCCTTAAAAATAACGATAGGATGAAGATGCCCAAAAATTGGAAAAAATAGCGGTCTCTGGAAAAAAAACTGAAAAAAATGTTTTTGTCGTTGGGTTTAAAAGGAGGTGGAATGTTGTATGGGTTTGCTAACATGGGGGGCATTTTACCAGAATCTGGAATTAATATTTCGGGCCATTTCAATATTGCCAAATAGCTGATGGCAAGCCCCAAACACAGAAAAATCCATTTTTTGGAAACATAAAATTTTGGGATGAAAAAATAATAATTCAGGTAAAAAAACAATAACAGTAAAAAATAGCTTAGCAAGCTTTTTTGAAATGCAGACACTTTTAGCATTTGCAAACCCGTTCCTAAATCTGGCGAAGAGAGAAACGGAATGCTTATTAACCCCAAACCCAGCAGGAAGTTAATAATTAATTGGCGGTTTTTGAATATGGATGGCATGGCTTTGTGTTGAAACAAATGTAGGCAAAGTGGTGGGGTTTTTGGAAAAAATGCGGTTTACCCCCAGAAAATTGCGGTTACTTATGGCAAATGGTACGTTCAAACCAAGTAGGGGAAGTACTTTGCTGATTTTAATGATTGCCGAACCGGCTGTTCCAAATGGCCGAGTTAAAGTTCTTGCCACGGCTTACCCCGAAGAAAATGAGGCAAAAGCCAATTACTTTAAACCAAAAGAAAAACAAGAAAATAAATTGCGTGGTTTTATATTTGGGGTGGAAATAACTTTCGGGAAAGCTCAAAGCCAATAAAAACGCCGCCAAAACGGTAGTAACAATAAGCGTATCTAAATTTCGGAACGGATACATGAGCCACTTGCGCCACAAGCTTAAATCGTTGCCCCATTTGTGAATAAGGTAATAATAACCGTTGCCCATGGGTGCGAACAATAGTGGGTCGTCGTAATTTTCGAGGCGGAAGAGTTTGCTGGGTGCCATGATCTTAAAATCGCCCAAAGTGCATTGGTGCTTTTTTTCCAATTGCTTGATTTTGCCAATGGCCTCGTTAGGGATATCACCTTTAAACAAATGGCTTTCCAAAAAACGTAAACGGTAAAGCACACATATTTTTTTAATATCTTCGATATGGAAAATCTTGTCGGTTTCCAGTAGGTCAAAGTTAAAGGCGTTATGGTCCACTTTACTATTTTCGTTGGCCAACGCTTCTAGAATATCGTCTTCATGCTGGGCATCATCGGCCAAAATCTGTTGTGCCTCTTGTAATATGTTGTTGGTTTTAGTGCGCTTATTGCGCTGTTTTAACAATTGTTGTTCAATATTAACTCGCATGGCGTGAAGGGTTTGTTGCCTTAAAGTTAATGAATATTTATTTTATTTTTTAGTTTATTGAAAACTTGTGTCATCAAGTTTTATGGGAAAGGATTTATTTTTTTGATAAATGAATTGAAACTGCATTTCACCTTTGCGTTGGCTGCAATTTTCTAGCCATGAAAACGAAGTTTTTCTAAACCTAAGCAAAGCCCCTTTAAAAGATTGG
>CAZZDI010000252.1:0-3023 GCA_964653155.1 uncultured Flavobacteriaceae bacterium
AGTTCCCAGGCTGTATAAAAAATTAAACGGGCACGGGTTTCCAAAAAGTCATAATTGATTTTGTCGGGCGTATCGGTAGTTTTATGGTAATCGGCGTGGGTGCCGTTAAAATAAAAGATAACGGGTATGCCGTGCTTGGCAAAATTGTAGTGGTCCGATCGGTAATAAAACTGGTTGGGATCGTCATCTTCGTTAAAAGTGTAATCAAACTCCAAATTAAAGTGTTTTTTATTGATGGCTTCCGAAAGCTCATGAAGTTCGGTGCTTAGTTTATCCGATCCAATAAGGTAGAGGTAGTTTTTTCCGCCTTCGTGTTTGGCATCCACACGGCCAATCATATCGATGTTTAAATTGGCTACGGTGTTTTCCAACGGAAAAATAGGATCGACATCGGCATAATATCTGGAACCATAGAGCCCCAATTCTTCGCCCGTAACGTGCAGGAACAAAATGCTGCGTTTAGGCCCGTGCCCCGCTTTTTCGGCAGCTTTAAAGGCTTCGGCCATTTCAATAATGGCTACGGTACCCGAGCCATCATCATCGGCACCATTGAAAACATCGCCGTTTTTTGCAACGCCCACATGGTCGAGGTGCGCCGAAATCACTATAATTTCATCGGGCTTTTCGCTTCCTTTTATATAGGCCAAAACATTTTCTGAATCGGCAATCCCATTAGGAAAAAACGATGAAGGTATTTCTTGAAAGTAATCGCCCTCTGCAATGGGCGAGGCTATTCCGTTTTCAACATAATGCTTCTTTATAAATTCTATAGCTTTTTTTTGTCCGGGTTCGCCGGTTTTTCTGCCTTCAAAATCATCTGAAGCATAGGTGTAAAGCATCTCTTTTAATTCTGAAGCCGTGATGGTATTTGCATAGGTTTCAGGGGAAGGAGGCTGGTTGTCGCTTTTTTTATTTTGCCCGTTGGTACAGGACGATACCGATAGGGTAGCCGAAAGGAATAGTGCTAAAATTTTCAATGCTGTAGTTTTAAAAATCGTACTATAATACAAAAAATGTGGGTAGCCCAACTTAACTTTAGCCTATTTTAACAATTCGTTGTGCTTATCGATAACCAAGCGGCGCTGCTGGTTGGCAATTTGCCAAGCTGTGGCAAAAATGAGTTGGGTGCGTTTTTCTAAAAGCGGAAAGTTAATTTTATCAGGCGTGTCTGTTTCTTTATGGTAATCGGCGTGTTCGCCATTAAAATAAAAAATAACCGGAATGCCTTTTAGTGCAAAGTTGTAATGGTCTGATCTTGAGTAATAATGGTTTGAATCGTTCTCTGCGTTGTACCGGTAGTCTATGTTTATATTGAAAAAAGTGTTGTTCACCTTTTCAGAAAGGTAGTGCAGCTCTTTGCTCAATCGGTCGGAGCCTATTAAATAAATATAGTTTTCGTTGTTTTTTTGCTGCTCGTCCACACGGCCAATCATATCTATATTAAGGTTTGCCACCGTCTGGCTTAAAGGAAATGCAGGGTGCGATACATAATAACTCGAACCTAATTGCCCCACTTCTTCGGCTGTTAAATGAATAAAAAGCACGCTTCGTTTTGGGCCGTATCCTTGGTTTTCGGCAAACTTAAAGGCTTGTGCCATTTCCATAAGGGCTACGTTGCCCGAGCCATCATCATCTGCTCCGTAAAATATTTTTCCGTTTTCCGATACGCCCAAATGGTCTAAATGCGCTGTAATGATAACAATTTCGTCTGGTTTTTCAGAGCCTTCTATAAAAGCCAAAACATTTTCAGAACTGCGGTATTTGTTACCCATAAAACTTGACGGGATCTCTTGGAAGTATTCATCGCCCCCAAACGGCGAGGCAATGTTTTGTTTTTTGTAGTAATTTTTTAAATAGAGTGCTGCTTTTTTTTGCCCGGGCTCGCCCACTTTTCGGCCTTCAAATTCATCGGAACAAAACTGATACAGATTGGTTTTTAGTTCGTTTGCAGTAATGGTACTGGCATATTTCATCACTAACATGCTGTCGGTAAGTATAATGCTGTCTTTTATATTTTGTATTTTGGCGGTGTACTTTGGTGTAGCGCAAGTGCCTACCAATGTGATGAGAGAGAGGATACAGAGGGTTTTCATGTGTGCTTTATAGGTTTAATCCCATGCAACTTACAATCAAAACATTCTCTGGGGCAGGAAAACTTTTAGTATGCGAGTTTCATATAAATATAAGGACAAATATAAAAAAAATGTGAAGTTAGCTACTATTCAATCGTAATATCTTCTAAATCACTATCCTCAATTTGCAGGTCTTCAATTTCAAGACCCTCAAGTTCCTCTATGGCTTGCTCTTCCAGTTGGGTTTCTTTGGCGTTTAAATCGTCGGTATTTGCCACTTCGGTTTCGGTGAAAATAGCCTTGTAGGTAGTGAGAGCCAATGCCATAATGGTCAATAAAAATGAAAACGGAATGATTTTTTTTACTTTCCCTGTTTTTTTTGACAGATAGAAAGCGGCCAAACCAAAAATGAGCGCGGCTATTGATGGGAAAACCGCAAGATTTGAAACGGGCAGTACAGCAAGGATAATAGCCAAAATTGAAGCGGAAAGAGCCAAAATGGTAAACAATTTTTTCATCTGTTAATAGTTCTTTTTTTAATTGTCAGATTTAATTTTTTAAGCCTGTGGCCGATTTAATTTTAAGTTCGCCCGTGCCCACCGGTATTTTAAATTTTCCGTAAACGGGTATTTTGTTGGCATCGGCAGTGAGCCAAAGGGTGCCTTTTACGGCTCCCGATTCGCTCGATCCAACAGACAATTTGTAGCAACTTTTGCTGCCAATCGCCGTACTGATGGTTTCTTTTCCTAAATAGGTAATGGCGCCTTTAAACGCTTCACGGTCGAAAATAATAGGGAAAGTTTTATTGGTGCCGGCGGGCATGCTTTCAAAATCCATCAAACGGATAAAATACATGGTAGAAATAATATCTTTTGTGCCCGAGCCAATACTTACGGTTTTGTTTTCGGAGTGTGTTTTTTTCTTCATTACCGTTTTAACCGTTCCGCTTTT
>CAZZDI010000253.1:0-3022 GCA_964653155.1 uncultured Flavobacteriaceae bacterium
GAAAACAAAAAATCTTCCAGACACTCTGAGAAAAAGAGAATTATTAATGATTTAGAATTTATGTCGCTTGAAATGAAAAAAGGCCAGTTGGTAACAATGTATAAAAATAATAGCCGAGACAGTAGTAAATTCAAGGGTTGTAGCCCGCTTCAACTTTCATGTAACTTGACAAGAAAGAGCCACGCAATCGCCTACTTTGCATATACTATACGTTAAACGAAACACTAAAAATCAACTTTTTAAAACAAAAAATCCAGCTAAAAAGCTGGATTTTTCATATCATATCTTTTAAAGAAACCTACACAAACAAAGGCTTGTCCTTCATCATGTTGTTTACTTTTTCTTTTATGGCTTCTAAAGTAGCGTTGTCTTCAAAGTTGGTAATTACTTCATCAATCAACTCCACAATGGCCAACATATCGTTTTCCTTCAATCCACGAGTGGTTACCGCAGCAACACCCAAACGGATACCAGAAGTTACAAATGGTGATTTATCATCAAACGGTACCATGTTTTTATTTACGGTAATATCGGCTTTTACCAAAGCTTCTTCGGCATCTTTACCAGAGAGGTTTTTGTTTCGTAAATCAATCAACATACAGTGGTTATCGGTGCCGCCAGAAATAATGTTATATCCTTTTTCAACCAAAGCATCGGCCATAGTGCTGGCGTTTTTCTTCACTTGCAATTGGTAGTTTAAGAAATCGTCGGTTAAAGCTTCACCAAAAGCAATCGCTTTAGCAGCGATAATATGCTCCAATGGACCACCTTGGTTTCCTGGGAATACTGAAGAATCCAATAACGACGACATTTTACGCAAGTTTCCGTTTTTCAATTTAATTCCGAAAGGATTATCAAAATCCTGTCCCATCATAATCATACCACCCCTTGGTCCGCGCAAAGTTTTATGGGTTGTAGTGGTTACAATGTGGCAATGCGGAATGGGGTCGTTTAAAATCCCTTTGGCAATTAAACCAGCAGGGTGCGAGATATCGGCCATTAAAATAGCACCAACGCTATCGGCTATTTCCCTAAAACGTTTAAAATCGATATCGCGCGAGTAAGCTGAAGCACCTGCGATAATTAATTTTGGTTGCTCCTTAGTGGCAATTTCTTGAATTTTATCGTAGTTCAATACACCGGTTTCCTGCTCTACCCCATAAAATACTGGGTTGTACAATTTACCCGAAAAGTTTACTGGCGAACCGTGTGTTAAGTGCCCTCCGTGCGATAAATCGAATCCTAAAATTTTGTCGCCGGGCTTTAAGCAACAAGCAAAAACTGCCGTGTTGGCCTGGCTACCAGAGTGTGGCTGAACATTAACATAAGCCGCGCCAAACAAAGCTTTTGCCCTATCGATGGCTATTTGCTCTACTTCATCAACCACTTCGCAACCGCCGTAATAACGTTTTCCGGGGTATCCTTCCGCATATTTATTGGTTAATACCGATCCAGCAGCTTCCATCACTTGTTCGCTCACAAAGTTTTCAGAAGCAATCAACTCAATACCATGTAGTTGACGTTCTTTTTCGGCCTGTATTAGTTCAAAAATTTGTTCGTCACGTTGCATATTAAAAAATGTTCTAGTTAAATATTCGGCAAAAATAACAAATAGATTATTTAAAGCCACCAAAAAACGGTTATTTAGCATGAAGTTATAAACCATCTTTTTAACTGTTAAAACTATCTTACATTTTTTTATATTTTTTCAGATAAAATAAAAAAATTATGTAGGTTTGATGAGAATACTATAATAATAAACACTAAGTAAAGTTATGCCGTTATCTGCTAACAATCCCGATAGAACCTCGTGGCTGCACGTTGGTAAAAATTCCGATTTCCCCATTCAGAACATTCCGTTTGGGGTGTTTTTAACTCGCGACGATATCATCACCATTGGAACACGAATTGGTGATACCGCCATAGATTTGGGGGCACTGCACCAGTTGGGATATTTTGAAGGCATTGCCTTAACGGACGATATTTTTCTTCAGGATTCGTTGAACGATTTTATTGCCGACGGAAGAAAAACATGGCGCGCCGTTAGAAACCGCATTGCCGATATTTTCGACAGCAACAACAACATATTGAAAGACAACAAAAGCCATAAAGAAATCGTGCTATTTCGATTAGATGAAATTGAAATGCAATTGCCCGTACAGATTGGCGATTACACCGATTTTTATTCTAGCATGGAGCACGCCAAAAATGTGGGCAGTATGTTTAGGGATCCCGACAATGCGCTTTTGCCCAACTGGCTGCACATTCCTGTAGGATACCACGGCAGGAGTTCGTCCATTATTCCTTCGGGCATTCCCATTCACCGTCCGCAAGGCCAAACCTTACCCAACGGGGCTACCGAGCCGGTCTTTGGCCCCAGCAAGCTAGTGGATTTTGAATTGGAAATGGCTTTTATAACCACCGATGCCAACGATTTGGGTGAGCCCATCCCCATCGCAGAAGCGGAAGAATATATTTTCGGATTGGTATTGATGAACGATTGGAGCGCGCGCGACATCCAAAAATGGGAATATGTGCCTTTAGGGCCGTTTTTAGCAAAAAGCTTTGCCACGTCCATTTCGCCGTGGATTGTTACACTTGACGCTTTAGAGCCATACCGAGTTGCTGGGCCAAAACCCGTAAAACCGCAGATGGACTACCTAAAATATAAAGGCAAAAAGAGCTACGATATTAATTTAGAGGTGGCCATTCAGCCCAACGGCGCCAAAGAAACCGTGGTGAGCAAAAGCAACTTTAAATACATGTACTGGAACATGGTGCAACAATTGGCGCACCACACGGTAAACGGATGTCCGGTTAATTCGGGCGATATGATGGGGAGCGGCACCATTTCGGGCCCAACCGAAGATAGCTATGGCTCGATGCTGGAACTGACCTGGAAAGGAGAAAAACCCATTACCTTAAAAGATGGCACCGAACGTAAATTCATCAACGATAACGATACTGTAATTATGCGAGGCTACTGCGAAAAAGATGGTACGCGTATTGGTTTTGGTGAAGT
>CAZZDI010000254.1:0-2954 GCA_964653155.1 uncultured Flavobacteriaceae bacterium
CGACTCTGTATCTTCTGCTAGGGTAATGTTTATTGTGCTTTGGTCGCCAACTGCCCTTTCTGCAGTTTTCATTCCCACATAAGTAAACACAATAGTAGCCCCTTCATTGACACTCACACTATAGTTCCCGTCAAAATCTGTTACCGCACCATTATTAGTTCCTTTTTCAATAACATTAACCCCAGGCAATGGCACCCCAGAATTATCAACCACAGTACCAGAAACCACTTTTTTACCACCCGTTTGAGAGAAACCCGCAAAGGAAACCACACTAAAAAGCAGTAAAAATAAAGCATTAGTAATTGCTTTTTTCATACGTTTTAATTTAGTTTTATTAATTTTAGCAATGGATTTTAACCACCCTTTTCTTAACAATAAGTTAATATTAAGCTAATTTCATGAAATTGGCAATCATCAAATGTAATTTTTGAACGCCGACCAATTTTATAAACCTCTTTTTGTTTAATTCGTGAAATTTGGGAAATACGGCAACACCTAATTATAAAACAGTTACCGTCTGTACAATTCAACTATTCGCAACCTAACAAAATTTGAGCATGGTAAACGGAATTATTCCACCTATGGTAACACCTTTGTTACAAGATAATATTTCATTAGATGTTAAAGGAGTTAACAATTTAATAAACCACATTATTTCTGGCGGTGTTCATGGGGTATTTATTCTAGGAACAACCGGTGAGGCCACCAGTTTAAGCTATAAAACCAGAGAACAACTTATTGCCGAAAGTGCCAAAACAATAGCCGGAAGAGTGCCGCTTTTTGTAGGTATTTCAGACACATCAATTGAAGAAAGCTTAAATCTGGCAAATATTGCTAAACAAGCAGGAGCGGCGGCTGTGGTTGCTGCACCTCCATTTTATTATGGCATGGGGCAGATTGAACTTTATAAATACTATTGGAGTTTGGCCGATCAACTGCCTCTTCCCCTTTTCCTTTACAACATGCCTTCGCATACAAAAATTAACATAGAGCTTGATACCGCCGTTAAACTCGCCGAACATCCCAACATTATAGGGTTAAAGGACAGCTCGGCCAATATTGTTTACTATCAAAAGTTATGTCATTTATTGAAACATAAAAGCGATTTTACCCTACTGGTTGGCCCAGAAGAAGTTACCGCTCAAACCGTTTTGATGGGTGGAAACGGTGGCGTAAACGGCGGTGCCAACATGTTCCCAAAACTTTATGTAGCGTTATATAACGCCTCCATCACCAAAGATTTTAACCGCATCGAAAAACTTCAGCATTTGGTTATGGAAATTTCCACCAGAATTTACAGTTTAGGGGCTTTTGGCTCCAGCTACCTAAAAGGCATGAAAGCCGGACTTTCCGCTTTAGGTATTATCGACCAACACATTGCGCCACCGTTCCATTGTTTTGATGAAAAGGAATTCAATGCCGTTAAACAAAACATAAAAGACATTGAAGCTCAAATAGCTGAAGTATTATAGAGTGCCACCACCACTCTTTCAGCATATTTACTTACTAAACTAATAACCATTAATAATGAATACACTCGACATTATAGTGTTTTTTGTTTACATTGGAGGTATTGCGCTTTTTGGCGGTTCTTTCTTTAAAAAAAATAAAACATCTTCTTCTTATACTTTAGGCAATAAAGATATTCCCAGTTGGGTGGTTACCATGTCCATTTTTGCCACTTTTGTAAGTAGTATTAGTTATTTGGCTTTGCCCGGAAATGCATTCCAAAGCAACTGGAACGCCCTGGTTTTTAGTTTATCGTTGCCTATCGCCACCATTATTGCAGTTAAATATTTCGTGCCCCTGTACCGGAAAATCAATAGCCCGTCGGCATACACCTTTATGGAACAGCGTTTTGGCCCTTGGGCACGCATTTACGTGTCGCTCTGTTATTTATTGACGCAATTGATGCGCATAGGCACCATTTTATATTTATTGGCGCTTACGCTGAACGCCATAACCGGATGGGATATCGCCACCATTATTGTTTTTACAGGCTTGGTGGTGGCCGCATATTCTATGTTGGGCGGGATTTCGGCCGTACTATGGACCGATGCCATTCAGGGTATCATTCTAATAGTTGGTGCTTTGGCCTGTATTGTTTTTATGCTTTTTAGTATGCCGGAAGGGCCATCACAAATTTTTAGCATTGCCGCCGAAAACGATAAGTTTAGTTTGGGAAGTTTTAGCTTAGAATGGGACAAACCCACATTTTGGGTGGTTTTGGTTTATGGTGTTTTTATTAATTTACAAAATTACGGCATCGACCAAAATTACGTTCAGCGTTATATGGTTTTAAAATCGGATAAGGAAGCACAACGTTCGGCATTGATTGGCGGATTGATTTATTTGCCCATTTCTGCCTTGTTCCTGTTTATTGGCACCTCGCTGTTTGCGTATTATAATTCGGCCGAAGTATTGCCCGAAGCGTTGCAAGATATCAGTAAAGCCGATCGGGTTTTCCCTTATTTTATAGTAAATGCCCTTCCCGCCGGTATAACGGGATTATTGATTGCTTCTATTTTTGCCGCGGGCATGAGCACCATTTCAACCAGTTTTAACAGTTCGGCCACCGTGTTTTTAACCGATTATTACAACAAGTATTTTACACAAAATACATCCGATAAAAAACGCATGCAGGTGCTTTACATTTCGTCTATAATCATCAGTATTATTGGTATTACCATTGCCATTGCCATGATTAACGTTAAAAGTGCTTTAGATGCTTGGTGGAAACTATCGTCTATTTTTAGCGGTGGTATGCTGGGGCTGTTTTTATTGGGCATGTTTTCGAAAAGCAAAAATGCCACAGGAGCCGTTGTTGGTATGATAGCTGGTATTTTAGTGATTCTTTGGTTAACGGTTTCCGAACGTATTTTTGGCCCCGATAGCCTTGGCGCCTCTTTCCACACGTATTTGACCATTGTTTTCGGCACTATTGCTATTTTCCT
>CAZZDI010000255.1:0-2942 GCA_964653155.1 uncultured Flavobacteriaceae bacterium
CGCACCGCCGAACTTATAGAAGTGGTTGAACTTACCGATGTAGCCAAAACCAAAGTCAAATTATTGAGTGGCGGCCAAAAGCAACGGGTAGCACTAGCCCGAGCTTTGGCCAAACAACCCGAAATTTTATTGCTCGACGAGCCTTTTAGCCACATCGACAATTTTAAAAAACAAAGCTTAAGACGAAGCGTTTTCAGATACCTGAAAGAAAAAAATATCACCTGTATCGTGGCTACGCACGACAAAGAAGATGTACTCGGTTTTGCCGATAATATGATGGTTTTGAATAACCAAAACATTGAAGCCTACAACACGCCCCAACATTTGTACGGCACTCCGAAAATCCCGCTTGTAGCTTCCTTTTTCGGTGAATTTAATACGATTGATGGCAAAATAGTCTATTCGCACCAACTGAAAGCAGTTGAAAAATCCAACTTAAAAGCCACCGTTATCCGAAGTTATTTTAAGGGAAACCACTATTTAATTGAAGTCGATTTGGATGGTGAAACGGTGTTTTTTGAGCATGCTGTTGAATTAAAAAAAGAACAATCCATTTTTCTTAAAATTGAAAAAAGTACTTTATAAAATCCGATGGATTTTAAAACGATTGCCTCTAAAAACCATTTCATCTCCAACCGACTTACCCAAGAGCAATTGCCCCATAGGCGTATTGGCAGAAATGGCATAAAATTTTTCATTTTCAAAAAGCAGTTCTCCGGCACTAATGGCAATAAAATAATTCGCCTGAGCGGTGTAAACCACACTGCCCAAACCAATAGTTTTTGAGGTCTTTTCAATATTTATTTTTGAAAGCAGCTGCTGTGTTTTTTCTATTTCAGCCAGTTGGTTACCTGCTTTTTCGCGTTCCAATTGCAACATGGCTCGCCCTGTTTCATGTTTGTCGCCGGCCGTACTTTTGGTTTCAGATAGCAAGTCTTCCTGAATTTCATTCATTACCTTTTTTACCGACAGTCTCTTTTGGGCGACGAAATTTTTACATAGCTTGAAAAGTTCTTGTTTTATTGGCGCTGGGTTACTCATTTTTTAATTTCAAAATTTAGTGGTCCAAAATAATTCATTTGCCGTAAAATCCACTGTTTTCTATTTTCAATATAAGTTGATGCGGGCTTGGCTCTATACCGCAACGGACTGGGCAAAACGGCGGCGATAGCTGCAGCTTCATGTCGTGTTAAACGAGCAGCCGATTTACCAAACCAATACTGCGAAGCTGCCTCGGCCCCGTAAATTCCTGGTCCCATTTCAATGCTGTTTAAATACACTTCCATTATGCGTTCTTTCGTCCAAATCAACTCGATTAAAAATGTAAAATAGGCTTCCAATGTTTTACGCGTCCAACTGCGTTGTGGCCATAAAAACACATTTTTGGCGGTTTGCTGGCTTATGGTACTTCCGCCTTTAAGGCGCTTTCCTTTTAAATTATCCTGATACGCTTTTTCAATCGCTTTTACATCAAATCCGTGGTGATTTAAAAAATTTTGGTCTTCGCTACAAATCACCGCCAATTGTAAATGCTTCGAAATATTGTCCAAAGATTCCCAATCGTGCTTCCAAACCACGTCTTTGTTTTCTTGGTTTTGTTCCACTGCCCTAATCACCATCAATGGCGTTACCGGAACAGGCAACCATTTGTAAGCCAACACCCAAAGCACCGAAATAGCGATGAACCAAAAGATGGTTTTTAATATAAATCGGAATAGTTTTTTTATCATGTTAAGAGGCGAGTTCTGCAAGTTCTTTTCCAATTAAACCACCAATGGCCACACCCATTCCGCCGAGTTTTACACCGCAAAATATGTGGTTGGATACGGGTTTCACAATAGGTGTTTTATTGTTTCCCATGCCCATAATGCCGCTCCAACGGTGGTCAATTTCAAAGTTGGTTTCGGGCAAAATAGTCGTTTTTAACAGGGTTTCCAATTGATTTTGGATCAATTCGGTTTGCCCGAATGTGGTGGTTTCTTCTCTTTTAAAATCCAGGTTTCGGCCGCCGCCCAACAATATTCTGTCATCAATATTTCTGAAATAATAATAACCACGATCCAAATGGAACGTGCCTTTTATGTTCAGGTTTTTAATGGGTTTTGTAATCAATACCTGTGCCCGGGCGGGTTTTACCTCGGGAATGTTCAATTGGGAAGCAAATCCGTTGGTACAAATCAACAGTTTTGAAGCTGATAACACGAAACGGTTGGTTTTTATTTTTACTGAATTGCTGTCTTCAGAAAACGCTTCAACGGTAACAGTGTTTAAAATTTTTATGCCTTTTGAAAGCACTTTTTGCATTAAGGCCGCCATCATTTTCCCGGTATCAATTTGCCCTTCAAACGGATTGTAAATGGCTGTTCCGTTGACCTGTTTAAAATGAAACCCGTGATTTTTCATCATAAAAACCGGGGCATTGAAAACCGGAAAAAGCGCTTCGTTTATTTCTGAAATTTTTGAAGCACATTCTTGAAAAAAATCTCCATCTGAAAACAATTCGTAGCCGCCGTAATTTTTGTAACCAATAGTATTATCGCCCAATATTTGTCGCATCAATTTTAAGCCCTCTACACGTTTTTTGAATAAGGAAACAACATTGGTAATCGGCTGGGTTTTTAAATCGTCGAGCAATTCACTTAAACTGCCAAAACACGCAAAGCCCGCATTTTTAGTACTGGCGCCCTGTGGCAAAATGCCTTTTTCAAGAATGAGGATTTTTGCTTTGGGATGTTTTTCTTTTAAATGCAAGGCACAATTTAGGCCCACAATGCCACTGCCCACGATACAAAAATCGATGTTGGTTAGCCAAGATTTTATTTCCCAATATGATAAATCCACATTACTAATGTAACGGTTTATTTTTGAAAAACATACCGGGTTTTGAGAGATAAGGGCATAAAAAAACTCCGAAGTAAATTTCGGAGTTTTAAATATTTATT
>CAZZDI010000256.1:0-2932 GCA_964653155.1 uncultured Flavobacteriaceae bacterium
TCGTCTGCTTTGGCCTCCAACTTAGCTTTAGGAATGGCTTTGGAAGACGCTGCCCAACACGCCAAATATTACACCGAACGGTTTTTAAACAGCAATTCTAGTTTACTCGGTTATCATAAATAACTACCAATAAAAACAAATACATGGATATTTCTAAATTACAATATATTTCACAAGGCCATTCGCCCGAAATCCATCTTGAAAACATTCAAAAAGCCTGTACTTATGGTGCCGAATGGGTTCAGCTTCGATTAAAAAATCATTCCGAAGAAACCATTTTAAAAACTGCCGAACAAGCTCGCGACATAACAGCACACTTTCAAACGCGATTAATAATCAACGACCATTATAAAATTGCTAAAGCGGTAAAAGCCGATGGTGTTCATTTAGGAAAAACCGACGCCTGCCCAATTGAAGCTCGAAAATATATGTACAATTGGCAAATTATTGGCGGCACAGCCAACACCATTGAAGATTGCAAAAATTTAATAGAAAAACAGGTCGATTATATTGGTTTAGGGCCTTTTAAATTTACGGAAACAAAACATAATTTAAGTCCTATTTTAGGTCTTGAAGGCTACAAAAACCTTCTTGAAACCTTACAAACACAAACACCCATTATTGCTATTGGCGGTATTACCATTAACGATGTAAACGAATTATTAAAAACAGGCATTCACGGTATTGCTGTTTCGGGTGAAATCACTAAAAATTTTAATGCTATAAATGCTTTTCATAAGCTATTAAAAACCGCATCGAACAACGAACAACCGTGGAAACCATCATTAAACATTAATTAAAATGACAAACGATATATTACAAATAGCCAATAAAACATTCAACTCAAGACTGTTTACAGGCACTGGAAAATTCAGTTCCAACCAGCTGATGGCTGAAGCCATTCTCGCTTCGGAAAGTGAATTGGTTACCGTGGCTCTAAAACGTGTTGACGCTAATAATAGTCAAGATAAAATGCTGAAAAGCATCATGCAACCTCATGTTAATTTATTGCCCAATACTTCGGGCGTGAGAAATGCCAAAGAAGCGGTGTTTGCTGCACAATTGGCCCGCGAAGCTTTGGAAACCAACTGGGTAAAATTAGAAATTCACCCCGACCCCAAATATTTATTACCCGATCCCATTGAAACTTTAAAGGCTGCCGAAGAACTGGTAAAATTAGGCTTTGTGGTGATGCCTTATATTCATGCCGACCCTGTTTTATGTAAACGTTTAGAAGATGTAGGTGCACAATGCGTAATGCCTTTAGGAGCGCCTATTGGAACAAACAAAGGGTTAAAAACTTTAGATTTTTTAGAAATTATTATCGAACAAAGCAATGTACCGGTTATTGTCGATGCCGGTATTGGGAGTCCGTCGCATGCTGCTTTTGCTATGGAATTAGGTGCCGATGCGGTTTTAGTAAACACCGCCATTGCGGTTTCTAAAAACCCAACCGAAATGGCCAAAGCCTTTAAAATGGCCGTTACAGCCGGGCGCATGGCTTACAATGCCAAATTAGCTTCGGTAAAAAAACACGCCGAAGCCAGTAGTCCGTTAACTCACTTTTTAAATTAATTGTTGTCTTGGAGCTTCACTTTGTGTAACCGTTGAAAGGTTGAATTGGATAATCGGCATTTTCGAATTGATTAGCCTATTATCATTCAACTTTTTAATACATTTTCTTAAATTAAAGAAGATACATTCAGTAGAAAATTGCTGAATATTTTCATCAAAAAAATTAAATAACTTATGGAAAAAATAAAACCAAAAGCTAAAAACCAAAAGCCAAGGACTACATCTTTCCAAGACCTATTCGACACCTATAATTGGGACGACACTTTAGCTAGCATTAATGCGAAAACGGCGCAAGATGTGGAATATGCTTTAGCCAAAACCAAACGCGATTTAGAAGATTTTAAAGCCCTTATTTCGCCAGCTGCCAAACCGTACCTAGAACACATGGCACAACAAAGCCGGTTAATCACCAAAAAACGGTTTGGTAATACCATACAAATGTACGTGCCTATGTACTTAAGCAATGAATGCCAAAACATTTGTACGTATTGCGGTTTTAGTATGACCAATAAAATTCCGCGTCGTACTTTAACCGATGCCGAAATTTTAAAAGAAGTCGCCTTTTTAAAACAAAAAGGTTACGACCATATTTTGTTAGTGACGGGCGAAGCCAATAAAACCGTGGGCGTGCCGTACATAAAACATGCGATGGAATTGATAAAAAATCAATTTTCAAATATTACCATTGAGGTTCAGCCATTAGACCAAAATGAATATGAAGAACTGATTGAAGCCAACCTTTACGCCGTTTTAGTTTACCAAGAAACTTACAACCGTGCCGAATACAAAAAACATCACCCGAAAGGGAAAAAATCGAATTTTAATTACCGTTTAGAAACGCCCGACCGTTTAGGAAAAGCAGGAATTCATAAAATAGGCTTAGGTGCTTTATTTGGTTTAGAAGACTGGCGTGCCGATAGTTTTTTTACCGCTTTGCATTTAAAATACCTTCAAAAAACCTATTGGAAAACCAAATATTCCATTTCATTTCCACGTTTGCGTCCGCACTCCGGTGGCCTAGAACCTAAGGTAGAAATGACCGACCGCGATTTGGTACAAACCATTTGTGCCTTTCGGTTATTAGATGAAGATGTAGAACTCTCGATGAGTACGCGCGAAAGTGAAACTTTTAGAAATAACATTGTGCATTTAGGTATTACCTCGTTAAGTGCCGAATCGAAAACCAATCCTGGCGGCTATGTTGTAGAACCCCAATCGTTAGAACAATTTGAAATTTCGGACGAACGTTCCACCGAAATTATTACTAAAATGCTTCAAGATAACGGCCTGGAACCCGTTTGGAAAGATTGGGAAAACGCTTGGTAATCAATAACTCGTTTTTGTTTTTTAATGTATT
>CAZZDI010000257.1:0-1453 GCA_964653155.1 uncultured Flavobacteriaceae bacterium
GAATCGTTAATCAACAAATCCTCTCTTAACAAATCTTATGTTCCAATTGAAAAACTGAACAAACTCACCAAAGGCAACCACCAGGGGGCAGTGGCTCAAATATCGCCCATAGCTTTTTATGACTTGGAAGAATTGGTTTTACAGGTTATCGAGTCCGGAAAAACACCTTTGTTTTTGTTGTTGGACCAGTTGAGTGACGTTCGTAATTTTGGCGCCATTATCCGTACCGCAGAATGTACTGGAGTTGATGGCATCATAATCCAGAAAAAAGGAGCAGCTCCCATTAATGGCGATACTATAAAAACAAGTGCCGGAGCCGTTTTCAAGGTGCCTATTTGCAAGGTAAACCATATTAAAGATGCCGTGTTTTACATGCAAGCATCAGGAATTAAAGTGGTTGCGGCAACAGAAAAGACCAACGATTCATTGTTCGACATCTCGTTTACCGAACCATGTGCCATTATTATGGGTTCTGAAGGTCGAGGTATCAATCCTTCTACCCTAAAAGTGGTTGATGCAAAAGCCAAACTTCCGTTATTGGGCGATATTGAGTCATTAAATGTATCGGTAGCTTGCGGTGCCTTTTTATACGAAGCAGTTAGACAACGAATAGCTCACTAATTCTCGAAAGAGGAATTTTCTCTTTCGTCATTTGATTGATGAGGTTTCTGTTTAAAAACATAGTTTACAGTAATCTTATCCTCATTACCATTACCAAGTTCTTCCTCGAAGCCTGTGTTGGGCGAAGTCGAAACAGGGAAGTTAGAAGGGGCTTCTATGAAGTTTCCGTCTTCATCGAAATGCTTCAAAAAGGGATCGTTGTCTTCATTAAAAGTGTCTTCTTCCCATTCATATTTTTTAGGTTTAGCAATTTGCTTTCTAAAAACAACAGCAAACAACAAGCCTGTTATTAACCCGCCCAAATGACCTTCCCATGAAATACCTTCCTCTATGGGCATAGTGTACCAAATCATACTTCCGTAGAGAAAAACGACTAAAAGAGACAGAGCCACAAGCCTAAAATGTTTGGCAAAAACACCTTTAAAAAAGGTAAAACTCACCAAAACATAAATGAGCCCGCTGGCACCGATATGGTACGATGGCCGACCAATGCACCACGTTAAAAAACCAGATAGCAATATGCCGTAAACTAGAACCTTCCAAGCAATGTTTCGGTAGAAATAAAACAGCGCTGCCGAGAGCACAAACAACGGTATGGTGTTGTGGTAAATATGCTGAATGCTACCGTGGATGAACGGGCTAAACACTACACCGCGAAGCCCCTTCAAAGTTTGCGGATAAACCCCGTATTTGCTGAAGTTATACCCAAATCGTACTTCAAACCAAAACACCAACCAAATAACAAGCACAAAACAAATGGGATAGGCTACTACCCCTGTTGAAAATTTAAAATGGTCTTGCGGTTTCATGAATCTAAAGATAGCAAATAGCT
>CAZZDI010000257.1:1553-2922 GCA_964653155.1 uncultured Flavobacteriaceae bacterium
AGATTTAAACCCGCTTCAAGATCTGACAAAAGACTGAGGGATGATATGGAATTGCCACCAATGCACGAATGTTTTGAAGCATTTTATGAAAAGTATTGGTAAACTAGCGGCACAAAAAATTTAGCTCTACATAAGATTCCTTTTTCCAAAGGATTTGTTTTATTTTTACAATTATGAATGTAAATGAGCCCTTAGCCGAACGATTACGACCAAAAACCTTAAACGATTACGTGAGTCAAACCCATTTAGTGGGGCCCAATGGCTCATTAACACAGCACATCAAACAGGGATTAATTCCATCCATGATTTTTTGGGGCCCACCGGGAACCGGAAAAACCACCTTGGCCAATATTATTGCAACTGAATCGGGCAGACCATTTTATACTTTGAGTGCCATAAATTCTGGAGTAAAAGACGTTCGTGATGTCATTGAAAAAGCAAAAAAAAGTGGCGGGCTTTTCACCACCAAAAACCCCATTTTATTTATTGACGAAATCCATCGGTTTAGCAAATCGCAACAAGATTCGCTACTACAAGCCGTAGAAAAAGGGTGGGTTACCCTTATTGGTGCCACGACAGAAAACCCCAGCTTTGAAGTTATTTCGGCATTGCTTTCCCGTTGTCAGGTATATATTTTAAATGCCTTTGATAAAACCGATCTAGAAACTTTGTTGAAACGCGCCATTGAAGCAGATGAGTTCATTTCAAAAAAAAATATCGAATTACAGGAAACTGATGCCCTTTTGCGGTTGTCTGGTGGCGATGCCCGGAAACTGCTGAATATTTTCGAATTAATCATCAACTCGTTCGATTCCAAATCTGTGGTAATTACCGATGAAACTGTTTTACAACGCGTACAAAACAACACGGTTCGTTACGATAAAACAGGCGAACAGCACTACGATATCATTTCGGCATTCATAAAATCCATTCGTGGCAGCGACCCCAACGGTGCGGTGTATTGGCTGGCCCGAATGATTGAAGGTGGCGAAGATGTTAAATTTATTGCGCGCCGGCTGCTCATTTCGGCTAGCGAAGATATTGGCAACGCCAACCCCACGGCCCTCGTTATTGCCAACAACACCTTTCAGGCCGTAACGACCATTGGCTACCCCGAGTCGCGCATCATCCTCAGCCAGTGTGCCACTTATTTGGCGTGCTCGCCCAAAAGCAATGCGGCCTACCAAGCCATTGGCAGCGCCCAACAATTGGTGAGGCAAACGGGCGATTTAAGCGTTCCGTTGGACATTCGCAACGCCCCAACCAAACTTATGAAAGAGCTCGGTTATGGCGACAACTACAAATATGCCCACAACTACGAGAACAACTTTGCCAATCAGGAGTTTTTGCCCGACGAAATAAAAAACAC
>CAZZDI010000258.1:0-2887 GCA_964653155.1 uncultured Flavobacteriaceae bacterium
CACAACCTACGTATGGTGGCTTGGAACAAACTCAACGAAGAATTTGCCTTTGATTGGGCTACCGAAGCCAACGAAAAAATGAAAAGCCATATTTTAAGTGGCGATTTTCAACCTTTAATCGATTTTAAATCGCAAGGAAAAGCCTTTGATTTGGCCATTCCAACACCCGAACACTATTTGCCATTACTTTATACTTTGGCACTGAAAGAAGGAAATGAAAAAGTAACCTTATTCAACGACAAACCCGTTGGAGGCTCACTTACTATGACGTCTTTAAAAATTGAAGCAGAATAGGAATCAAAAAACATTCAAATTATGGGGCAAGTTAAAACATGTTCTATTTTTTAGGGGTAAATAAAATATAATGCTATGAACAGTGTTTTTTTTAAAAACTCATCAATTGTTGTGTTTGAGCAAGTGGTTAGGTTTAATTTAGGTTACATATGTTTTTAACTTGAACTTTTTACCCTAAAAACAGACTTATAATTTGAAACAAAGCCTACTGTATAAAAAAGGCCGCCTAAAAAGCAATTTTTAGGCGGCCTTTTTCTATATCTTCCCCAAACAGTTGCATTTTTAATAAATAAATATTAGATTTAGTTACTAATTCCTGATATTATGGTTACAACAAAACCCAAAAAAGGAAATTTATTGATTGCCGAACCTGCAATAATTGGCGATGTATCTTTTAATCGTTCTATTGTTTTATTGGCCGACCATTCGCACGAAGGCTCTATAGGCTTTATTTTGAACAAACCTCTTGAATACAATATTAACGATTTAATACCAGAAGTTGAAGCCACTTATAAGGTTTATAACGGTGGGCCCGTAGAGCAGGATAACCTTTATTTTATCCATAAAGTTCCAGATCTTATTTCCAATAGCATTGAAATTTCACTAGGTATTTATTGGGGGGGCGATTTTACAAAAGTAGCCGAATTGATAAAAGACCAAACCATTAAAGAAACCGATATTAAGTTTTTTCTGGGCTACTCGGGCTGGGAAGCCAATCAACTGGAAAAAGAACTCAAGGCCAACTCGTGGGTGGTTACCGAAAATGTTTATGAAAAGAACATTATTGAAAAAGACTACGAGTCGTTTTGGAAAGAAAAAATGCTGGAATTTGGCGGCGAATACAGTATTTGGAGCAATGCTCCAGAAAACCCCAGTTTTAACTAGCCCAACCTAATCTTTACATTTAGTTTCTGTAGCAGTTGTTTTGCCGTTTCGTTACTAAATACTTTTTTTCGGTATTTGCTCACTGGTTGAATACCGGAAATAACATTGGTTATAAAAATTTCATTAGCCTTTTGAAGTTCGAACGGTGAGACCGATTCTTCAACCAATTCGTAATCGGGCAAGCTTTTTATTAAGTTTACAAGTTGGGTACGCATTATCCCTTTTAGGCAGCCATCGCTCAACGGTGGTGTTTTAATTGTATTCTCCTTTACCAAAAATACATTTCCGTTTAAAGCTTCAACCACTTTTTTATCGGTATTTAACAACAGGCAATTGTCCAGGTTGTTTTCCTTGGCAAAAACGCTGCCCACGACATTAAGTACTTTATTGTTGGTTTTTAATGTAGAAAGGAGGGAGGGGGCAATGTAATGGTCTTTGAATAAATCAATTTCGTAAAGGCCCTCTTTGAGCAAATAGAAATCTTCATCCAATATTTTTGCTGAAATTACGTATGCCACACCGTTCGTTTCCGGCGTGTAAAGTCCGCCATCGGCTCTGTGCACACTCAGTTTAACCCGTGCCGATTGATTTGAAAACCTATTGGCTTCAATGGTTTTTGTTATTTCTTCCTCTAAAAATTCCATGGTAAAGTTCATGGGGATTTCCATCCGCAAAATGCGCATAGAGGCCATTAACCGAAAATAGTGGTCTTCCCAGAATAAAATTTTTCCGTGGTTTACCTTTATGGTTTCAAAAAGGGCATCACCGTAGGCGTAACCTCTGTTTTGTACTGATAGAACAGTATTTTCTACTGAAAGTGTTCCGTTAAAATTTATCATAAAAAATCCCGCTAAATTTGTGTTTTCAGCGGGACAAATATAATTCAATTTATGCTATTGGAGCTATGCTGAACCTAATACTTGCTTTAGGCTGGATATTTGGTTTTCCCACAGCATTTTGGCTTCTTCAATTTCATCTTCTTCGGCATAATCTGTAATCATTAACGATACATCTTTTGTGATTTCATCGACTTGAATCCTAATTTCGAAATAATAGGGTTGTTCGTCCTCTACATCTTCCATCCACCTAAATTTTACGCGCTCGCCTCCTTTTTTGTTCAGTAGTTTGGCTTTTTCTTCACTGCCATCCCATATAAAGGTGAACATTTCACCCCTGGAGTTTACGTTGTCTGAAAACCACTCGGACAAGCCCGACGGTGTTGAAATGTACTGATATAGTAATTGCGGCGAAGCGTGTATAGGGAATTCTATGTCAAATTTAATTTTATCGTCCATAAGTAACTGAGAAATTTATACTGCCCAATATATACATTAATTAACAAGTTTGGCAATAATTTTTAAGAATATTTTCTGTGGGTTTGGTTTGGTTACAACGATTTTGTTTTTATATTTGCAGCCACAAAATTAGGCGAGGTAGCTCAGTTGGTTAGAGCGTCGGATTCATAACCCGGAGGTCTCGAGTTCAAATCTCGATCTCGCTACAATTATAAGTTTTTAAAAACAAACGGTTTAGTTAGTTCTAGGCCGTTTTTTTTTTTGTTGCAAGTTCACAATGGTCACAAAAAAAAGACTGCCCTTGCAGGCAGCCTCCTTACTAACTAAATAAAATGAATGAAACAGTCAATTTGGGTTTTAGTTTTTTATTCTTTTATAAATTTGAATATTTTTTTGTTATCGGTAGTTAAAAT
>CAZZDI010000259.1:0-2879 GCA_964653155.1 uncultured Flavobacteriaceae bacterium
TTTATATAACGGGTATCTTGCGGTAGTTCTGGATTGTTTGATTTTCCGAAGAACAAATAGTAGGCTTCATCATAAGTGAAACTGGCGGTTTCGTGAGCCAAAATACCGCCTTCTTCATGGCTGGCTTCTAGAATAGTGGCACCTGCGCCGTCCGAAAAAATCATGGCATCGCGGTCGTGCTTATCGGTAACCCGCGATAGGGTTTCGGTACCAATGACTAAGCAACGTTTGGCCATGCCCGATTTAATGAATGCCTTGGCCTGTATAACACCTTCAATCCAGCCGGGGCAACCGAACAAAATATCGTAGGCTACACATTTGGGGTTTTTTATGCGCAAACTGTGTTTTATCCTCGATGCCAACGAGGGCAGCATGTCACTTTGGATGGTGTTGTGTTTAACATCACCAAAATTGTGTGCTACAATAATATAATCGATGGTTTCTCGGTTTATTTCGGCATCTTCAATGGCCTTTTCGGCTGCAAAAAAACCTAGATCGGAAGAGTTTAAGTGGTTTTTTGCATAACGGCGTTCAGCAATTCCGGTAATCTCCTTAAATTTTTCAACAATCACCTCATTGGGCGAGTTTATGGCCGAACCATCTGTATTTAAAAAGGTATGGTTGTGAAAGGCCGTATTTTTCTCTACAGTACTGGGGATGTAGCTTCCCGTACCAGTGATTTTAATATTCATAAATCAATTTGCCTTAAAATTTTAGTATGGAGCAAGATACTTGCTTTTGGCGAAACATCAATTTGCAACCATTAAAATTTACGACGTTCAAACGGTGTTTTAAGCATTTGCATAAGCCTCGATAGGTGTACATGAGCATATTAAATTGCGGTCGCCAAAGGCATCATCTACGCGGCGCACGCTAGGCCAAAATTTGTTGTTTCTAATATATTCCAAAGGAAATGCAGCTTCCTCACGCGAGTATGGGAAATTCCATTCGCTGGCTGTTACCATGCCTAAAGTGTGGGGTGCATTTTTTAAAACGTTGTTGGTATTGTTTTTTGAAACTTGGTCAATTTCCTTTTTTATGGAAATCATGGCGTCGCAAAAACGATCCAGCTCGGCTTTACTTTCGCTTTCGGTAGGTTCAATCATCAGCGTTCCGGCTACGGGGAATGATACCGTTGGCGCATGAAAACCATAATCTATCAAACGTTTGGCAATGTCGCTCACCTCGATGCCGTGGGCTTTAAACGGACGGCAATCTACAATCATTTCGTGGGCGGCTCTACCGCGTTCGCCAGAATATAGTGTATCGAAACTGCCTTGAAGGCGTTGTTTAATATAATTGGCGTTTAAAATGGCTGTTTTCGTGGCCGCGGTTAAACCTTCTGCGCCAAGCATTTTAATATAGCCATAAGAAATCAAGCAAACCAAAGCCGAACCAAAAGGCGCAGCCGAAATGGCCGTAATTGCTTTGTCTCCTCCTGTTTTTACTACAGGGTTGCCCGGTAAAAATGGCACCAATTGTTCAGCCACACAAATAGGGCCTACACCAGGGCCGCCACCGCCATGCGGAATAGCAAAGGTTTTGTGCAGGTTAAGGTGGCATACATCGGCTCCAATATTTCCTGGGTTCGTCAAACCTACTTGGGCGTTCATGTTGGCACCGTCCATATATACTTGTCCGCCGTTATCGTGGATTATTTTGGTGATTTCCTTAATGGCCGACTCGTAAACACCGTGGGTGGACGGGTAAGTTACCATTAAGCAGGATAGGTTGTCTTTGTGCAATTCTGCTTTTTCCCTTAAATCGTCCACATCAATATTGCCCTCGTCGGTCGATTTGGTCACGACAACCTTCATGCCCGCCATAACGGCACTGGCCGGGTTGGTACCGTGTGCCGATGAAGGGATTAAGCAAATATTTCGGTGGTGGTCGCCACGCGATTCGTGGTAGGCTTTAATAACCATTAAGCCAGCAAACTCACCTTGTGCGCCCGAGTTGGGTTGCAACGAGGTAGCCGCAAAACCGGTGATTTCGGTAAGCTGGCCTTCCAATTCCTTTAAAACCTTGGTGTAGCCTTTGGCTTGTTTTAACGGAGCAAACGGATGGATGTTGGCCCATTTGTAAATGCTTAATGGTAGCATTTCGGAAGCGGCGTTGAGCTTCATAGTGCATGATCCCAACGAAATCATCGAATGGTTCAGTGCCAAATCCTTGCGCTCTAAATTTTTCATGTAGCGCATCAATTCGGTTTCTGAATGATATAAGTTGAAAACAGGGTCGGTTAAAAAATCCGATGTTCTTTTCACTGTATTGTCAATGCTGTTTTCATCAGTAATGTTTGAAATAACAATAGTTTCTTCATTAGCTGCTTCAGCAAATACCGAAATCAAGTAGTTTAAATCTCTAATAGAAGTGGTTTCGTTAATGGAAACCGTTACCGTTTCTTTATTAGGGTAATATAGGTTGACCTTTTTTTCGGCGGCTATTTTTTTGATTTTCTTCGCTTTGGTTTTTATTTGAAGCGTATCAAAATAAGAGCTGTTCACTTGTTGATAGCCTAGTTTCTTTAAAGCGTTTGCCAATATTACGGTACGGTTGTGGACTTTATTGGCAATGAATTTTAATCCTTTTGGACCGTGATACACGGCATACATACTTGCCATAACGGCCAACAACACTTGTGCGGTACAAATGTTTGATGTGGCTTTGTCGCGTTTAATGTGTTGCTCGCGGGTTTGCAGGGCCATACGTAAGGCACGGTTGCCATCCATATCTTTGGTTACGCCAATAATGCGCCCGGGGAGGTCACGTTTGTAAGCTTCCTTGGTAGCAAAATAGGCTGCATGCGGACCACCGTAACCCATTGGGATACCAAAACGTTGGGTAGTGCCTACTACTACATCGGCGCCAAATTTTCC
>CAZZDI010000260.1:0-2873 GCA_964653155.1 uncultured Flavobacteriaceae bacterium
TCTAGTAAAAATAACCTTTTTCAGATGAAGTGTTAACGCTGATTATAAAATCAGTTTACAAAAATAGACAAAAAATAAACAACCGATTGCTTAAGACGTAATTTTGTATTGAAGCTGAAAACCAAAAAACTTAAAAATGAAGATATTCAACCTTGAATTTTTCAGATAGTAGCGATTGCATAACCTGTGGATTTCCGTTGGTGAAAAACTCTAAATTAGGTTGAAGCGTAGAGTTGTTCAATAATTCATGTTTATATAAAACGGCTTTGGTCTGTTTGGCTACGGCTTGTCCAGAATCGATAATTTTCACATGTTTAGGGAGTAAATCGATTAGGATGGGAATTAAATAGGGGTAGTGCGTACAGCCCAATACCAGATAATCGATATTGGCATCAATCATTGGTTTTAGGTAAAGTTTTAAAAGTGTTTTCATGGCTTCAGAGTGCAATTGCCCACTTTCAATCAACTCCACAATACCATCGCCAATTTGTTCTAAAACGGTAACGTTTTTGGCAAATAACAACGACGTTTTATGGAAGAGTTCGCTGCTTAAAGTGCCTTCTGTTGCCAAGATGCCCACGGCATGGGTTTGAGTTTGCAAAGCTGCCGGTTTAATGGCGGGTTCAATGCCTATGAATGGAACTTGATAATTTTTCCGTAAATAATCAATGGCATTCGTAGTAGCGGTATTGCAGGCTACCACAATTATTTTACAACCTTGTTCAATTAAATATTCTGTGTTTTTTATACTGAGTTCCGTGATGGCTTTTTTGCCTTTGGGGCCATAGGGGGCGTTTTTGCTATCGGCTAGATAGATCGAGTTTTCATGGGGCATAAGGGCGTGTATTTCTTTCCAAATGGAAGTGCCGCCAACACCCGAATCAAAAATACCAATAGGTTGTTTGCTCATAGTGTAACAAAAATAAAAAAGCTGCCTTTTAAAAGACAGCTTTTCAAATTTTTTATTTCGCCTGTTTTTAGATGCCCATTTTCTTTTTTACGTCAGCAAGAATGTCTTTACCATCGGCAACAATTAAAGTGGCTCTGTCTAAAACGTATTGGTAACCTTGTTCTTTGGCTACTTCGTTAATAGCATTCATGGCTTTTTCTTGGATGGGTTTAAACAACTCGGCTTCCTTTTGTGCCAAATCTTTTTGGGCATCGGCTCTAAATTGTTGGATGCGTTGTTGTTTTTCCTGAAGCTCTAATCCTCTTTTTTGGTTTTCTTCGTCTGTTTTAGAGTTGGCTTCGGCTTCGTATTGTTTTACCGTATTTTGGTACTCGGTAATAGACGCTTGGATATCGGTTTGGTAGGTTTTACCTAATGCCTCAATTTCTGCTTGTGCTGCCTTGGCTTCTGGCATGGCCGCAATCAATTCTTGCGTGTTTATATGGGCAACCTTTTGGGCTTGTGCAAAACTTACAGTTACAAGGCATAATGCGGTTGCTAATAATAGAGTTCTAAATTGTTTCATTTTTAATTAATGTTAAGTGTGTTATAAATTTATTTTTGTTTAATTCTTTCTAGCATTTATAATGCTATCTCTTCGTCTTTGGCGTTCTTCCAATATTTTTTGTTTTCTTTCTTCCAGTTCTTTTTGGCGGGCTTCCCTTTCGGCCAGTTTTCGTTGTCTATTTTCTTCGATTAACTCGGCTTGGGTTTTTGTTGCCTCTTCCGCTTTTTCTGCTGAAGGTTGTTCTGTGGTTTCAGCGTTATTTTCTATTTCTTCTGTTTGCTCGCTTGCATCGCTAGTAGTGCCGTTTCTGGCATCTAATTTCGCTTGTTTTGCTTTTTCGCGTTCTTCCAATATTTTTTGTCGGCGCTCTTCGGCTTCCTGTTTTTTGGCTTCGCGTGCAGCAAGAATTTCTTGTCGGCGTTTTTCAACCGCTTCGGCTCGGGCTTCTTTTTTTTCTTCCAAAGCTTTTTCGCGGGCTTCCAATTCTTCGTTTATTTCTGGAATCAATTCTTCTTCTTCGGCAGCTTTTCGCTCGGCGCGGTTTTGTGCCTGTGTACGTTTTGCGGTTCTTGTAATGCTTCGTAATACCTGCTCGCTTAAATCGTACTGTTTTGCTGAAAAAAGCATAGTGGCATCAGAAGATTTATCGAAAATAAAATCGTACTTTCTGCCTTCAGCCAAATCTTGAACGGCCGCGAATATTTGATCTTGCACCGGTTGCATCAATTGTTTTTTCTGAATGAACAAATCGCCATTGGGGCCAAATCGTTTTTGCTGATAATCCAAAATTTCGGCTTCTTCAAAATCGATATCTTCTTGGCGCTCTTCAATCAGTTCGGTAGTCAATAAAGCTTTTTCGTTATTTAAGGCATCGCGTTTCTGTTCTACCGCAGCTAATTTTTGTTGGATTTCGTTTTTCCACTTTTGGGCTTTGGCATTTAACTGCTGCGTGGCTTCTTGATATTCCGGAACATTCTCTAAAATGTATTCAGTATCTATGTAAGCAATCCTTACCCCTCGTTGCGCGTTGAGGGACGACAGGCTTAGCATAGCGACTAATGTCAGTAAAAAAAGAACGTTGTTTTGCATCGGTTTAGTTTTTTATAATTTATGGATTGCAAATTCTAAATAGGCAGATGGTTTTGGCTACCTTTCTGAATTCGGTCTTCAAAATTAACGAATTTTAATCTTAAAAATTTTATTCTCGTGCAAATCATCATGGTGTAAATAGAAAATATCGTGCCAAAATAAATTAAGTGCTTAAAATTGTTGCCCAATAATAAAGTGGGTTTCCCAACCGTGCTTGGTAGATTCGCCGGGTACGGGGTCGAATCCGTGACCAAAATCGATACCCAATAAACCAAAGGCCGGCATAAAAATACGAAGGCCCAAACCTGCGGAACGATTAACGTTAAA
>CAZZDI010000261.1:0-2859 GCA_964653155.1 uncultured Flavobacteriaceae bacterium
ATTTTCCAAAAACGGCCTCATTTCTTTCAGCATTCCAATCGGGCCTGTACAGCCGGTGCGCCGCATTAAAATGTGCTTTCCTACTTACCGTAACCCTCATTGCTTTATGTTTATGTGTTCGTAGAATTTATCGAAAATTACTTTAAACCAGGCGGTGTACAGTTCTGGGTTTTTGGCGATATCCGTTTTTACGTCTTCCAAAGCCATCCATTTCCAATCGGCTACTTCATCGGGGTTAATGTTAGGCGCGTTATTGTATTTTCCCAGTAAAATATGGTCGTATTCATGCTCGGTCAATCCATTATCAAATGGGGCTTTATAAATAAATGAAATGGATTCTTCCAATTCGGTAACAAAGCCCATTTCTTCCATCAGGCGTCGCTTTCCGGCTTCAATATTACTTTCGCCGTTGCGTTGGTGGCTACAACAGGTGTTGGTCCACAATCCCGGTGTGTGGTATTTGTGCAAGGCACGCTGTTGCAGCATCAACTCGTTTTTATCATTAAACACAAACACCGAAAACGCCCGGTGGAGCAATGCTTTTTCGTGCGCTTCCATTTTGGGCATTAATCCTATTTGCTCGTCCTTTTCGTTTACCAGTATTACTTGTTCTTCTTTCATAGTCAAACAAAAATACCAAGTAAATTGCTAAAATCGATGTTCAAACTCAAAAAATAAATTGATAGCCCAACTTGCATTTGTAATGAACTAGAAATAGTATCTTTGCAACCCATTTGTAAAAACAGTTATGAGCTTTTTAAAGGAAATTCAACGCAGACGAACTTTTGGTATCATTTCGCACCCCGATGCGGGTAAAACCACATTAACCGAAAAATTGCTTCTTTTTGGTGGCGCGATTCAGGAAGCGGGTGCCGTAAAAAGCAACAAAATTAAAAAAGGCGCCACGAGCGATTTCATGGAAATTGAGCGCCAGCGTGGTATTTCGGTGGCCACTTCGGTGTTGGCTTTTGAATATGATGGTATTAAAATCAATATTCTCGATACGCCCGGCCATAAGGATTTTGCCGAAGATACTTTTAGAACGCTTACTGCTGTTGATAGTGTTATTGTTGTGATTGATGTAGCAAAAGGGGTTGAGGAACAGACCGAAAAATTGGTTGAAGTTTGCCGCATGCGCAACATCCCCATGATTGTTTTTATCAATAAGTTGGATCGTGAAGGAAAAGATGCATTCGACCTTTTGGATGAAATTGAGCAAAAATTAGGGTTGACTGTTGTGCCTTTAAGTTTCCCGATTGGGATGGGTTACGACTTTAAGGGCATTTACAATATTTGGGAAAAGAACGTCAATTTATTTAGTGGCGACAGCCGTAAGAATATTGAGGAAACCACTGAAATATCTGATTTGTCCTCTCCTGAATTGGATAAATTGGTGGGCGAAAAAGCCGCTAACACGCTACGTGAAGAAATTGAATTGGTGGAAGGTATTTACCCCCAATTTGATAAAGACAACTATTTAAAAGGGAATTTACAGCCCGTGTTTTTCGGCTCGGCCTTGAACAATTTTGGCGTTAGGGAACTGTTGGATTGCTTTGTTGAAATTGCTCCAAAACCCAGACCAAAACAAAGTGAAGAACGATTGGTTGAACCCAATGAAGATAAATTCACCGGGTTTGTGTTTAAAATCCATGCCAATATGGACCCGAACCACAGAGACCGATTGGCATTCATAAAAATAGTTTCAGGTAAATTTGAACGCAACAAACCTTACCTGCACGTTAGGCAAAATAAAAAACTGAAATTTTCGAGCCCCAATGCCTTTTTCGCCGAGAAAAAAGAGATTGTTGACGTCTCATATCCCGGGGATATTGTTGGTTTGCACGACACCGGAAATTTTAAAATTGGAGATACATTAACCGAAGGCGAAGAAATAAACTACAAAGGAATTCCAAGCTTTTCGCCAGAACATTTTAGATATATCAACAATGCCGATCCATTAAAATCGAAACAACTTTACAAAGGGATTGACCAATTGATGGACGAAGGTGTGGCCCAGCTCTTCACTCTCGATCTTAATGGCCGAAAAGTCATCGGAACCGTGGGTGCACTGCAATACGAAGTGATCCAATACCGATTGGAGCATGAATACGGGGCTAAATGTACTTACGAAAACCTAAACGTTTACAAAGCCTGCTGGGTTGAAGCTGAAGATGAAAAAAACGAAGAATACAAAGATTTTTTGAGAGTAAAGCAACGCTTTTTAGCCAAAGATAAACATGATCAATTAGTGTTTTTAGCCGACTCGCCTTTTTCACTACAAATGAGCCAACAAAAGTACCCTAGCTTAAAGTTTCATTTTGTCTCAGAATTTAACTAAAAATTAAACCACTTACCAAAGTACATTTTCTAATTAACTATTGTTTTTAATTTTTGAACGATTTTTTAAGGATTTTATTAAAGTGATTTCTAACTTTATGTATCAACTGGATCGTCCCCAAATTGCTTAAACCATGGAAATTAACGCAAACAAATTCAGTAATAAAGAAGTTACTGTGACTTATGACCCTTGCATTTGCAAACTTTCTGGCAGATGCTACAAAGAACTTCCCGAAGTATTTATGGATTCGGTTATCCCGTGGGTTGACCTTGATGGAGCTTCTGCTGAAGCCATACAGGAACAAGTGGAAAGATGCCCAACGGGAGCTCTAAAATTACATTTTAAAAGCGTACCGACAGCAACTTTAAAAGAAAATAAAAAAGAGAAAAAAGCCCTTGCTTATTAAAACAAGGGCTTTTTTGTATTTATAGCTAAATCTGAATAGTTTGAATAATGTAATTGTTTGTTCTGAACGCCTGTGCTGAGCATCTCGACTCCGCTCGATACAGGCTTAAGTCGAA
>CAZZDI010000262.1:0-2846 GCA_964653155.1 uncultured Flavobacteriaceae bacterium
TCAAATCCTGAATGGTTTCCCCTTGCTCCTTTAACCGTCGCTGCTCTTCCTCATCTTGCGTGCGCTTCCTGTACGTAAACGGTGAGCTTTTAGCACTCTTAAATCGGTTAACGGCATCATTATCGAACACCTGAAAATACATTTCGTAAGCTACGCCAGCATCAATATTGAGTTCGTTGGGGAAGGCTGAAATAAATTCGGAAATATTGGAGTTGGAAACCGGAATACCGACTTCCTGTTTGTTCTTATCATCATTAATGGGATAATACACGAGTTGCAATTTGCTGAAACCATAATCATCACTCACTTGCCCTTTAAAATACAGCGTTTGCATATCCAGGCTATCTTGTTTCATTTCCACATTAATTTCAGGATATTGATCTTTAACTACATCAATATTAAATCCTAAATTTTCATAATGTTTTAAATGCTTGTTGCTTGTACTTAATGAATAATCGAAATTACTGAACACCTGTTTTGACGCCTCAAAATGGTTTGATTTTTCGGTGTTAAAAAGCACTGTGTCTTTTGAAAACAGAAATACTTCATCTGTTGATTTGGTCTTTAATTTCCAAGTGATTTTAGTGCCTTCAGGGACAACGGCATTACCGGTGCTGCTCAGTATTTCATCTCGCTTTTTGGTGTAATTAGGATAATCCAACACCATTTTAAAATCCAATAACGACGGCGTTTCCACCACATTTACCGTGTAGGGCTTTGAAGTTACTGCGTTGGCCAAAAGCTGAAACGTAACGGGTTCACCCAATTGCGAAAACACATACTCGAATTCACCCGGCGCTTTCTGCTGCAAAAAATAAGTTTCGTTGTTATAATTAATTTGGGCGGTTTCTGGAACCAGGTCTCCAGCCGTTTTTACAATCAACTTAAAATCCTTGTGCTCAATGGCATTTAGATTATCGTTCACCACAAAAAATTGAAACGGTGCGGGTGGTTCGTAAGCTGTTTTATAATGCACCACGCGTTGGTAGCTATCGCTAAACCAATTGAAATTCCCCGAAACAAACGTCAGCAATAAAATAACCACGGGGATGGCGGCGTATTTTAAATACCCCAAATTGCGTTTAAAATTTACGGCCAATTTGAAAGGTACCGGTGTCAACTCCATCGATTTTTGTTCGATACTGGCCAACAGTAATTCCGATTGCTGGTTGCTTTGATGAAGCTGAAGCACGTTCAATAATTTATCGTTAACCTCAGGAAAATGTGTTCCAATAATTTTTGAAGCGGCTTCGTAATCAATCCCCTTTTGAAGTTTGAACAGTTTCGCCAACGGAATAAAAACAAACTTGATAAGCAACCCCAACTCTACCGCTACAAATAGCCAAAACAAAACCGTTCTCGCCGTTGTATTGAGCCATAACACATGTTCAATAAACAGCGTAAACAAAAAATACAGCAGCCCAATGGTAAAAAACAAAATAGCGCCTTTAAGCAATTCATTGGTATAAAATCGCCTTATAAACGCTTCTAGTTTGCTTTGTATGGTTTTAAAATGGCTCATAAAATGGCAAGTATCTGTTTCAGACCGTTACAACTTACTAAACTACAATTTTATTTTTTACAAGGTTCATAATTAGCTGTTAATTGTATCTTTGCACAAACTCAAAAAACATGACCAAAAACGTTCGTGTGCGTTTTGCACCCAGCCCAACCGGACCACTACATATTGGCGGTGTTCGTACCGCACTTTTCAATTATTTATTTGCCAAAAAACACAACGGAACTTTCGTGCTTCGTATTGAAGATACCGACCAAACCCGTTACGTTGAGGGCGCCGAACAGTACATTATCGATGCCTTAAATTGGTGCGGTATGCCTTTTGACGAAGGGCCTCAGGTTGGCTTCGACTCCGCTCAGCCACCAAAAGGAAATTATGGCCCCTACCGACAAAGCGAACGCAAAACACTTTATAAAAAATATGCCGAAATGCTTATTGCTTCCGGCAACGCTTATTACGCTTTTGATACCGCCGAAACATTGGATTTCCACAGAAAAGACCACGAAGCCAAAGGCAAAACCTTTATTTATAATTGGCACAACCGCTTAAAACTAAAAAACTCCTTATCGCTTAGCGCGGAAGAAACCCAAGCCAAGATTGATGCCGGTGAAGATTACGTGATCCGCTTTAAGAGTCCGCAGGATGAAACGCTTCATTTAAAAGACATTATCCGTGGTGATATAAAAATCGATACCAATGTTCTGGATGATAAAGTGTTGTTTAAAAGCGACGGCATGCCTACTTACCATTTGGCGAATATTGTGGACGACCATTTAATGGAAATCACCCATGTGATTCGTGGTGAGGAATGGTTGCCCTCATTGGCTTTGCATTACCAATTGTACCAAGCCTTTGGTTGGGAAGCTCCCGAATTTGCGCATTTACCGCTTATTTTAAAGCCCACCGGAAAAGGCAAACTGAGCAAGCGCGATGGCGATAAAATGGGCTTTCCAGTATTTCCGTTGGAATGGACCGACCCTAAAACCAACGAAGTGTCCCGAGGCTACAAAGAAGATGGTTACTTCCCCGAAGCTATGGTCAACTTTTTGGCTTTTTTAGGTTGGAACCCCGGCACCGAACAGGAAATTTTCTCGATGGATGAATTGATTGCAGCCTTCGATTTAAAAAAAGTAAACAAATCGGGCGCCCGTTTCGACCCCGACAAAACCAAATGGTTTAACCACCATTATATGCAAGAGCAAAGTGATGCTATTTTGGCTGAACAGTTTAAGCCGATAGTGGATGAGAATGTCACTCTTAGCGCAGTCGAAGGGTCTCAACAGGATGAGATTTCTCCCGCTGGTCGAAATGACATCGACGTGGAATA
>CAZZDI010000263.1:0-2836 GCA_964653155.1 uncultured Flavobacteriaceae bacterium
TAGATCGATTGTTATCGACATTGGGCATGGCTTCGTTATGGATGATTTTGAAATGGTGAAGATGTTATAATTTGCGTCAGTTCGAGTGATTTCGAGATTATCGAAATCAAAATATATTTTGGTTGAAGATACCTGAGCGGAGCTTAAAAAATTGTATCGAGAACTTTTTATGGAAATTCTATTCTCGATACAAATTTCACTCATTCTGTCGTGAAATTCACTCGAATTGACGAAAATCTCGTACCCCTTGTTCACTTTATTTTTAGATTTTTCTTAGCGCCTCTGCGAGAGGATATATTTTTTTCGACAGATTACTTCGTCGTGCCTTCCTCGTAATGACGCTAATAGATGGTGAAGTATTTGTTATTTCCAGATAAAGGCTCGGAAAGGCGCAAAGCCACGAAGTTTTTATTAAAGATATTCTTTTGCGGCTTAGCGACTTCGCGAGAGCACATTTTTTCAAGCATGATGAGCCTTAAAAACCGAATTACTCGGCAGTTCAAAAATCTCTAAACCGAAGTAGGGGAGCGCAGCTATCAAATGGTCGAAAATATCAGACATGATGTATTCGTAGTTTTCCCAGCGTTTGTCACTGCTAAAGGCATAAATTTCCAAAGGAATACCCTGTGTGGTGGGCGCCAATTGTCGGGCCATAATCATCATATCTTTATTGATGGCCGAATGTTGTTTTAAATACGAATCGATGTATTTTCTAAACACGCCCAAATTGGTCAAATTTCTACCGTTGACCAATATTTCTTTGTTGATGTTCCGTTCGGTGTTGTACGATTTGATATCTGCTTGGCGGGTTTCCAAATAACTGGCTATCAATTGTATGCCTTTTAATTCTTCAACGTCTTCTTCCGAAAGGTATTTAACGCCATCCTGTTTGATATAAAACGCCCTTTTTATACGTCGGCCATCCGATGTGGTCATGCCACGCCAGTTTTTAAACGAATCGGAAATCAGTGCATAAGTGGGAATAGTGGTGATGGTTTTATCGAAATTTTGCACTTTCACCGTAGCGAGGGTTATTTCGGTAACATCGCCATCGGCGCCGTATTTTTCAAAGGTAATCCAGTCACCAATACGCACCATATCGTTAATAGATACTTGGATGCTTGCCACAAAGCCCAAAATGGTATCGCGAAAAACCAACAAAATAATGGCCGAAGCCGCCCCCAATCCGGTAATAAAGTTCAGAAAAGGGATGCCGGTTATGATTGCAAACGATGAAAATATGCCAACCACCCAAGCAAAAATCATAAATACTTGAATGTAGCTGGCAACGGGTTTGTCTTTAAATTGTTTTAATGTTTTTAAATAATCTTTTACAGTGTTTAATAGGCTGCGGACAATCCAAAGTGTTAAAACAATACCAAAAACCTTAAGCCCTTTTTCGGCGATATTTTCGTAGTATTGAAAATCGGCCAAAACTATGGGCAAAAATTCCAAAGCAATCAATAACGGGACGATGTGTGCAATATTTCTCGGGGCTTTATTGGCCACCATCAAATCATCAAAATTGGTTTTTGACTTCGATGCAAATTGGGAAAACACGCCAATAAGCAACCTTCTGGTAACAAAATCGACAATAAAAATAAGAATAAGTAGCGCCAATAACAGCAGCAGCATATTCAAATATTTTGCGGTTACTTCGGTGGTGCCCAGTTCCATTAAATAGTCGTACAACCAGTGCTTTACACTATCCATTACGGGCAGGTTTTAAGAATTTCTTTTCCACATAAAAAGTTCCGAAAGGAATTATAGAAGCGACCAAAACTACCAAAAATGTGCGGTTGTTCCATTTGTAGTCGTTCTTCAACATAAACGCCATGGCCACATAGGCAATAAATAAAATACCGTGTGGCATCCCTAACATTTTTACATATTGTGGATCGTTTGCCATGTATTTTATTGGGGTGGCGATAAACAATAAAAGGAGGTACGAAATACCCTCTAGCAGTGCTACAATTCGGAAAATAGTTTTAAATGAAAGCATGTTGATTTGTTTGACGTTACCTATTTTGAATGGAAAACATTGAGTTCTATTTCGATGACGCTCAATGAACAATTTCAGTAAACAAAATAGCTAATCGTTATTATTTGTGCAAAAGTAGAACACAACACCCAAATAGCGATACGATTTAAGACTTTTTTAAGCTATGACTTAAACCACATTGAAAATAAGGATACCGTAAATAACGAAGCGCAGCAGCCTTAACGAACCGTAAAGCATTACGCTACGAAACGGAAATTTGATGATGCCCGCCGCAATACAGGAAATGGAAAAGGGTAGTGGCAATAGGGCACCAACCACAATTAAAAAACCGCCCCATTTTTTGGAGTTTTTTAGCTGTTTTTCCATTTTTTGCTCCAAATAGTTGTGAACCGATGGAATTTTGGTAATGGTGCGTCCCATCCAATACGATACTAAACCACCACTATATGATAATAATGCCAACAAAGTTAGGTAAAGCCACGGTGCGTACATTTTTCCGGCCCAGGCGATAAAAATTTCGGGCGGAACAAGCCCTAAAAGCGTTTCGGAAACAAAAAAGAAACTGAGTACACCGTAAGCCGGCAGTATTTCGGTAAGCCTAGTTAATGCCGCATTAATATCAAAAAAATGATTGATAACATAAAGCGCCACCACAATACCGATAATGTACGGCAAAGCTTTTTTAACAGCTTGCCAAACAAATGTATAAAACCCCGTATAGCTGTAATACTGGTGCAGCAAACGCCAACGCGATTTTTCAGATTTGTTTTTAGGTTTCTGTTTCATTAATTTCAGCCGTTTTTAGGGGTACAAAGATAGTACATCGTAGCACTT
>CAZZDI010000264.1:0-2749 GCA_964653155.1 uncultured Flavobacteriaceae bacterium
TCTTTGATTTTGGCAATGGAATCTTGGGCTTTTTCAGTGTCTTGAGCTAAGTTATTTTCTTTCCGTTTTCTTTCTTCAATGGCCTGTTGCTTGGCTTTGTCCTGATAGGCATAATAAAGATCCATCATGTTTTCGTTTACTTCTAGGTCGTCAACCAAAACATATCCCATTTTGCCTTTGTACCTGATTTTGTAAGTGTCTTTTCCTAAATATTCAAGAACAATACAAACGTCGTTTTGCTTGAATTCGGCAATGGTTTCAGAAAAATCATTTTGGTGTTTCGATAAAAAACCATCTTGATAAAAAGTTGTGCGCACCGTTTTTTTCTGTGCGTGTAAATACGGTACAAAAAACAGCAAACAAGTTAAAAGTACGGAGATTTTACGCATAAGTGCTTTGGTGGGATTTGGGCTAATTCTTAAAACATGATGGAATTTAAACATTCAAAAATAACTAATCTAGTGCATTTTTTGTTACAAACCAACGCCAACCAATAATGGCCATTTGCAATTTTGTAGCTTTTGATAGGTCTAATTGCTGTTTTGAATAGCTGGGCAATACCGCTTTATTGATTTTTGCCAATAGTTTAAAAAGTTGTTTCCTCATGTTGCTTTTCTTCAGTCTTTTAAAAGACAAAGCAGCATTTAAGGTGTTATTATTTTAAAATGTGCCGATACCTAAAATGATGCTTGCTGTTACAAAAATAGTAAAACTTATTCTAGACTAAGTTTTATATATTTTAAGTTAAATAATTGAAAGTAGGTAAAGAAGTATTCCAATTAATAATTTGGCAAGTGTCATCATAATTTTTAGGTTTTAAAGGTTAGTTTACAAACGTTTTTTTGTTTGTGTTTTTTGAAGATATGGGTTTGCTAAGCTGTTTGCCAAATGTTTTGATTGAAATCGATGAATTTGAATACTGGTTTGTAAGTGAAAAAATAATTTTGGTTTTAAAAAGAAATATTATCATTTTAATTTGGTTTATAAATGAAATAAAAATTTGTTCATTTTATGAATTTTGAAATATATCAAGGCTGTTTTTGCTGCTGGTTTTAAAAGTCAAGGTGCATTTTATTTTCAGAAAGGCATTTTTGAGGCAACTTATCTTTTTCGGACATTGCAACAGACAAGTTTTTCTAAATGCATCTGAAACTAAAAATTAAGCAAAAAACTAAAATTAATTATTCTCAAACAGATTTAGATATTTAGTTTCATTTATATTCGCAAAAAAAAAATACTTATGAGTTTGTTATTGGTAATCTTGGGGTTTGTGCTGTTGGTTGTTGGCGGCGAATTTTTGGTGCGTTCTTCGGTAGCGCTATCGTTCAAGTTCAATATCTCAAAAATGGTTATTGGGATGACGGTGGTTTCTTTTGCCACTTCGGCACCAGAGTTGTTGGTGAGCCTCCAAGCGGCATTGTCGGGTTCACCGGCCATTGCTATAAACAATGTTGTAGGGTCTAACATTGCCAATATTGGTTTGGTTTTGGGCGTAACGGCCATGGTGGGGGCCATAGCTGTCGATGCGTCTTTTTACAAGCTTAACTGGCCCGTAATGATGGTGTTTTCAATAGTTCTGTATTATTTTTTGTGGAATGATAATTTACTTTCAGCTTTTGAAGGCGCCATTTTATTTATAGGATTATTTGCGTTTTTGGCGGTATTGATTAAAAACGCTAAAAAATATGCGGCTGCGGAAGAAGCTGGGGAAGTAGATGAAACCTTGGCCATAGTCTCAAATTTTAAAATAGGGCTATGGTTGCTCATCGGCGCTTTTTCACTTTATTTTGGTAGTGAATGGCTGGTTGAAGGTTCAAAAGACATAGCACGTTCTATTGGGGTAAGCGAGGCTGTAATTGGTGTGTCTTTAATTGCCATTGGTACCAGCGTGCCAGAATTAGCGGCTTCGGTTATTGCAGCGGCCAAGCAGGAAAAAGCTATTTCGTTGGGTAATTTAATTGGCTCTAATATTTTTAATATTGCTTCGGTTTTGGGGCTTACGGCTCTGGTAAAGCCCATTCCGGTGACCGAACCGCAAATTCTTACCAACGATTTATTCTGGATGCTCGGTTTCGCCGCAGTTTTATTGCCCATGGTGTTTTTACCGCAACGCATGCAAATAAGCAGAGCCAAAGGTTTTGTTTTGGTATTGGGCTACGGTGTGTTTATGTTTTTAGTGTTTACGCTAAAGTAGGCTTTGTAGCACATAGCTGGAAGCTTGAACTTTGGAATTTGTTCTTTGGAATTTAGAATTTGAACTTTGAGATTCCAAAATGTAAAATATGTTTAAAAAAGACCCACTTCAAATTATTGCATTTCAAACTTACGGCACTTCCAATCATTTGTATTTACGGGGAAGAGCGTTAGAGGACGAAAACATAGACCTCGAAAAGAAAGGAGCGTTTAAGTTGTTGCTGAACGCATGGAAACGCTTTGAAACAGATGAGGTAAAACACGCCGAAATTAGAGTGAAACTTGGCGACGATAAATTTTTCTATACCAAAACCAACCACCGGGGCTATTTTCTGTTGGACGAATACGTAGAAAGCTTAAAGGAGTATATTAATGCAGAAGGTTGGCTGAATTTGGAGTTTTCGTTTGAAACACAAAAACTGAAACGAACCATTCGGTCCGATAACCGTTTTCCGGGTGAAATGCTTATACCATCCCAAAATAGTTCCTTCGGGGTCATCAGTGATATTGACGATACCATTTTGCATACCGGATTGGTGTCCGTTTTAAAATGGCG
>CAZZDI010000265.1:0-2732 GCA_964653155.1 uncultured Flavobacteriaceae bacterium
TGCATCCGCCATATTGAAGATGCTTCAACCTACGCGCAGTACATTCAGCGTATTGTTCAAAATTTAAAAATTTCTGAAGCCAACCTTGAAAAAGGGGAATTTAAATCGGATGTTTCCGTGTCTTTGAGAAAGAAACACACTTATAATTTAAATCCGCGTACCGAGATAAAAAACCTCAACTCGTTTAAATTTATGGTCGAGGCTTTAAAAGAGGAAGTGGAGAAGCAATTGAACTACTATTTGGAGCACAAAACATTTCGGCCCGACCAAACCACGGTGCTTTTTGATGCCGATCTAAAGCAGACCAAAACCATGCGCAAAAAGGAATTCGAGGCCGATTACCGATTTATCTCGGAGCCCGACCTGCCTTTTGTCAACATAAAAAGTGCCGTGGAGTCGATTGATGTGGACGTAAGTGCGCTGCCCTTTGCCGTAGAACGCATTTTAATAAATGGCGGTGTGTTACCACAGGATGCTAAGTTTTTTACGGCCGATGCGTTACGTTCAAAAACTTTTATGCAAATAAACGACGTGCTGAAAGACCCATCGTTTGTGGCCAAAACCTTGGTGAACAATATTGGTGCTGAAGATTATGGCGACATCCACCGTATTGAGCATTTAATTGAAATTTTCCAATTGTTTAAAGCTGAAAAAATCACATCGGTTCTCGTTCAAAATGCGATAACGGCCTATTTAAAAGACAGGCATTTCGATTACAATCAATATTTTGAAGAAAACACCATTTCCGAAGAAAAAATTGAAGCCGCCATTGCCAAAGTCATTTCAGAAAACGAAGCCATTGCCAACGATATTAAAGCCGGCAACCAAGGCAAAGCCGGTATTTTAGTTGGAAAAGTGATTGGCATTATTGGCAAAGGTGCTTCGGGAAAAGTGATCCGCGAAGGTATTTTAAATCAGCTTGCTGGAGGAACTGAAAGCTCGAAAACTGAAGCTAAAAATACAAATGATGTCAGGCTGAGCGGAGTCGAAGCCCAAAAAACTACAACTAAAAAGGAAGAAGAAGTATTGCCGCAAATTCCTATTGTGGTAAAAGACGAATACCGCACACATCTAATCACCGATATTTCAGAAGAAAGCATCAATGAAAATGTGACCTTTTCGGGCTGGGTAGCCAGTGTACGCGACCACGGCGAATTGATGTTCATCGACCTGCGCGATTCAAGTACCGAAAAATTCCAAGTGCGTTTAAGTCGCGAGTCGTTCCCGAATCTGGATGAATTGGTGCGATTGAAACCCGAATCGGTGATTTCGGTTTCCGGGAAAATCGTTCAACGAAAAGAAGACGATTACAACCCCAGTTTACGCACCGGAAAAATTGAATTGGAAGCCACCGAGCTGGATATTTTAAACCTATCCAAAACACTTCCGTTCGAAATTAAACGTGCCACTAAAACCAACGAGAATACCCGTTTTCAGTATAAATATTTAGACCACAGGAATGAGGATGTACGCCGCGTTATCGTAAACCGCCACAAAGTCATCAAGTTGATGCGCGATATTCTGGACAACGAAGATTTCCTTGAAATTGAAACGCCCATTTTAAGTGCCGGAACCGACGAAGGTGCCCGCGAATTTATCGTACCTTCACGAAAACAAGCCGGGGCATTTTACACGCTTCCGCAAGCACCGCAGCAATTTAAGCAAATGTTGATGGTAAGCGGTTACGAAAAGTATTTCCAGATTGCTCGTTGTTTTAGGGATGAAGATTCGCGTGGCGATCGCCAACCGGAATTCACCCAATTGGATATTGAAATGGCCTACGCCAGCATGCAGCAAATTATCGGTTTGAACACCAAAATGTTCAACGATATTGTTGAAAAAATTTATGGCAAAAAATGGATATTACGTCCGTTTGAAGTGCTGACCTACAAACAGGCCATGGACGATTATGGTTGCGACCGCCCCGATTTACGCTTTGGTTTAAAATTACAAGACATTACCGAAATTGTAAAAGAAACCACGTTCCAAGTGTTCAGTAAACCCATTGAAGACGGCGGCATTGTAAAATGTATAAAAGTATCTTCCGAAGAGCAGGGCAAAAAACGCCTTTCAAAAGGGCAAATAGAAAAACTGACGGGCATTGCACAGCAGCACGGTTTGGGCGGATTGGCCTACATTATCGTTAACGAAAACGATTTGCAATCGCCCATCATCAAGTTTTTGGGTGAAGAGATTGCCGCTGGAATCATTAAAGCCACCAACGCACAGGTAGGCGATATTGTATTCTTTTCGGCTGCCGATTATGCCACGGCCAACAAAGCTTTGGATGCTGTTCGTCAGGAATTGGGCAGCATGTTGCGACTCATCAATCCGAAGGAATTACGCCCGGCTTGGGTGATTGATTTCCCGATGTTCGAAAAAACCGACGAAGGTCGTTGGACCTTTACCCACAACCCGTTTTCGATGCCGGCTGTTTACGACATTGAAAAGCACATGAACGGTAAAGAAGAGGAAATTGGAAGCATCATCGCCCAACAATACGACCTCATTTTGAACGGTTACGAAATTGGCGGTGGCTCTGTACGTGCGCACAAACCAGAAATTTTGGAAGCTACCTACAAAAACATGGGCTACAACAAGGAAGAGATGCTAAAAAGTGTGGGCACCATGTACAAAGCCTTCCATTACGGGGCACCACCGCATGGCGGCATTGCTTGGGGCGTGGACCGATTGATGATGATTTTAGAGAAAAAAGCATCCATCCGTGAGGT
>CAZZDI010000266.1:0-2683 GCA_964653155.1 uncultured Flavobacteriaceae bacterium
CAAAAAAGCCACCTAATTTAAGTGGCCTTCTGTTTGTTCAAAATTAGCTTTATTTTATTTTCGCAACTTTTTTACGCCAAAGGCAGCAGCACCTGCTAATAGTATTGCCAAGCCACCATCCAACGGAACAGAATCACCTTTTCCATTTTGAGGATTACCCTGACCAGCCCCGTTTCCTGGACCATAACTATCTCCTGGCCCTCCAGCTCCTTGACCTGTTCCGGGAACCTGATTGGCACTCCCACCAGTATTTGCTCCATTTCCACTTTGAGCATTTACATTTACCGTCAAGACAAAAGCCAATAACATAAATGCAATCGAACTAAATTTACACAGTTTCTTCATTTTTTTATAATTAATAGATTAATAATTGATACTGCAATACAGTAAATGTAATACAAAGACAGCTTGATATAAAATTAATACTACAAAATCAATAAAAAAAACGACAAAATGCACTCTCAATTAAAACAAAAAAAACTGAACATCAATGCTTTATAAAATTATCACCTCATTTATTTTACTTCAACAATAGATAAATTATCATACTTCACCAAGTAAACCGAATCGTTGTAATACCCCCCCATCAGCTCTTTTTTGTAGGCAAACTTATTTTCGATGTACTCGGTTAAGGGTGCATTTTTCACAGAGAGGTACAAATCATCTGAAGACACCAATCGCAACACCACATCCATGGTTAAATCGAAGCCTTTAACCGCTTTGTTATTCGGTGTAATTTGGTAAGTATCGTTATATTTTTTTAAGAATATTTTATGGTCGGTTTCATTATAAGATTTTGAACCGGTCGCAAAATGAAATTGAAGCCTGGACAGGTGGGTATTATTTACTTGGTCGCCCTCAAACGCCGAGTTTAAATGTGTCGTTGTCAATACTATTTTTCTCTCACCTTCCTCGGTGTTTCCATTTCTAATCAAAGAAGCCAAAACACTGGTAACATTGGCCGCAAAACCTTCATTCTGGGTTTCTAAAAACACAATATTCTTGCCTGGCTTCAAAGCACTTTCTATATCAGCACGCGTTACAAAAAAAGCTTCTTTTCCATCTTTATCCTTTCTGGAATAAATTTGTTTGGATCGACCAAACTCTCTTTTCAATTCATTGGAAATCGAAGTGTTCTTTGCATCACTAATAATCAGGATATTTGAAGCCAAAGAATCAGCTTTAACAAAATTGATCACTTTAGTTTTTAACAATTCATCCGAAGGCCTGGCCTGAAATACGTTATCATAAAGTTTTAAGTTGGTACCAATGGGCGACACTACTGGAACGTGAAATTTTCTTAAATCTGAAGCGGCACGCTCAAAATTCCTTCCTGTTAAGGGGCCAATTACCGCATCAATATCTTCAAAATTATTTTCTTTTATAATACGCGATACTTCAGCGGTTTCATTTTTGGTGTCGTAAACATCCAATTTCAGCGAAACCCCTAAGGTTTTCAACGAATCGACAGCCATTAAAACCCCTGAATAAAAATCTAAAGATGTGTTCAAATAGGGATCGTTTTTTATGCTGCGTTTGGTATCGGCAACCGAATCAAAATCTACCCGGTTCAACCTAAAAGGCAACATAATGGCGATACGTTTGGTGCTAAAATCTGAAATACTATCGGCCAATTTAACTTTTTCTGAAATAGAAAAACCGCCGGTAGTTGCCGTGTTGGGAATCTTTAAAATCATCCCTTCTTTTAAGCCGCTTTCCTTTAGTCCCGGATTTAATTTTTCAAGGTCTTCCTGCTCTAAACCTAATTTCAGCTTTAAGCGGTAAAAGCCTTCCTTAGGCAATACTTTATAGTACCCATACTTTTCATCAACTGTTTTCTCTTCTTCTGTGGAGAGGTTGGGTACATTTATTTCTTCTCCTACTTTTAAAACCTCTGGCATTCCGGGGTTTAAGGCTTTAAGCTCGTTTACTGAAATCCCGAATTTATAAGCGATGCGCCACTTGCCTTCTTTTGGCTTTACGGTATAAGTTTTAGTGGTTTTAACTACCTCGACCGTTTCTGTGGTTTTATAAACTGGTATTTGAATTCTATCGCCTTTCCGTAACGGATTGGCATACAAAAAGGAGTTGTGCTTTTTTATATCCTCTTCGGTTACATTGTATTCTTTTGCCAAACTGTACAAAGTCTCCTTTCGTTTGGTTTTATGTTCTTTGAACCCTTGCAACTCTTTGGTAACAGTAACTTTAGGCTGTTTCGCTTTTGATATAGGGATGATGAGTATGGTATTGGCCTTTAATCCTTTTTTGGCATCTGGATTGAGTTCGTAAATATCATAAGGCGAAACAAAATATTTTTTTGAAACCTCTTCGATAGTCTCGCCCGCCTTCACTTTATGGGTGCTGAAATTTTGTGCGTTTACAGATGAAGAACTGAATGTTACTACCAGAATAAAAACTAAAAGAAATCTACTCATACCGTTTAATTGTGAAAACATAAATATAATAAAAACACCAACCGTTTTGGTTATATACGTTGATTGTTATTTAAAAAGACGACTTTAAAAAACCTTCTTTCTAAATAACAATCATACAATGTGCCAAAAGACCGTTTTGACAAAACAAATTGACTATTCCCACTCAATGGTGGCGGGTGGTTTCGAACTGATATCGTACACTACCCTATTAACGCCTTTTACTTTATTTATTATATCGTTTGATGTTT
>CAZZDI010000267.1:0-2673 GCA_964653155.1 uncultured Flavobacteriaceae bacterium
AGAGTAAAAACACAATCTTCAACAACTTAATTACAAAGATGGTCGATAGTGATAAGATTTATCAAGCTCAAATTATAAGTAACTAACTACTGACCTCTAAATATTAAAGTTGTAACTACAAGAATGATAACCCATGGTTTATTTTTAAACAAATCGGTTAAATCTTCCTTTAAACTGGATTTCTGTTCGGGTGTTGGTACAATACGCTCTTTGGTGGTAAAAAAGGTAATTAAAAGCATTACGGCACCAATAATGGCCAACCAGGTCATAACAATTTCAATACCTAAAGCTTTATCACCTTTGCCAGCCGATTCAATAATGGGCAACATGAACACCTGAACAAAAAATTGGGCAAACATAACAGCCACAAACCGATAGGAAGACAGGCTGTTTCTTTCGGCCATATTTCCGGTAATAACACCGCTTAACGCAGAATAAGGTAGGTTGTTTGCGGCATATAGAAGTAGCAACAAAGTGTAAGTAACGCAAGCGTAAATAAGCTTGCCCTTATAACTGAAATTAGGTGTGCTAAAAGCTAAAAGTGCCACAACTCCCAGCGGTACAGCCGTCCATAAAATCCACGGCCTAAACTTACCCCATTTAGATTGGGTTCTGTCGGCCAACGCACCAATAATGGGGTTAAAGGCGAAAGCAGCAACCAATCCAACCACCAGCATAATTACTGAAGCATGATTGGTTTTAAGCCCATAAATATCGGTATAGAAATAAGCCAAATAGGTTATTAAGGTTTGAAAAACCAAATTGGCCGCTAGGTCGCCCAAACTATATCCTATTTTTTCCTTAACGGACAGTTTTTGAATGTTAGAGTTCATTTAGTTTTGTTTAGTGGAGTTGTTTTTTAAAGCCATAATGCTATCGTAAGCTATTTTGGGTTTAAAAGTTCTGTCAAAAAGAAGTGGGTAATTGGTACGGTTTTTAATGGGCCAATCGTTAAGCCAAGAATGGCCATCGTTTACCCCCCAAAAAGTAACCCGGCTAATTTTATCTTGGTGTTTTAAAAATAATTTGAAAATAGATTGATATCGCTTGGCCAGTTTTGTTTGTACAGAATCCGGAAGTTGTTTGGGGAAAGGATTCATTTTGTCGCTGCCATCAAAATTTTGATTAACATCGGCGCCAACCAAATCCCACGGATTGGGCAATACGGTAATATCCAATTCGGTAATGGCTACTTCAATATTTAACTTTGAATATTCTAAAATGCTTTTTTCAATCGTATCTAAACTTGGAGCGTTTAAGCCCCAATGGCCTTGTAGGCCCACGCCGTCAATTTTAATGCCTTTTTTCTGTAAATTCTTTATCATTTTTATGGCTCCCTGTCGCTTTTCGTAATGAGTCATGTTGTAATCATTGTAATAAAGCTTGGCTTCTTTGTCAATTTCTGATGCATATTGAAATGCCAAGGGCAAGTAATCGCTACCAAGGGTTTTTAAAAATACAGATTCCCGTAACGAGCCATCTTCGTTAAGGGCTTCATTAACTACGTCCCACGAGTGTATTTGATTTTTGTACCGTTTAACAATGGTTTCAATATGGTTTTTCATGGCTAGGGCCATTTCGGTGCTGTCTGTAATTTGTGCCATCCATGGTGCCAGTTGGCTGTGCCAAATTAGGGTATGCCCCACAATATGCATGCTGTTCTTTTTTCCAAAAGCTACAAATTGGTCAGCTAAATCGAAATAAAAAGTGTCTTTGGCCGGATGCATGTACATGCTTTTCATAATATTTTCGGCCGTAATACTGTTGAATTCTTTTGAAATTAAAGTTGTTTCAACCGAATCGGTTTCTGCAATCTGATTTTCGTTCAAGGCGACACCAATAAAAAAGTTGGTTTTAAAGGTTTTTTTTAATGATGCTGTTTCTTTGTGGGATTCCTGTTTTTTGTCGGTTTTACAACCAGACAGTAAAATCACAGAAAAAAGGGCAAGCAGTAATTTTTTATTTATCATGTTCTGTTTTATTTAAATCTAGTTTCCAGGAGCAAAAGGAAACTCTAAAGCTTGGAAATAATCCAAACTTTGTTCAGGTTTTTCAACGCCCTTTGGCAGTGGTTTTTCTGAAAACTGCTGAAAATATAGTAGGCAGGCATCGCGCCACCATTTGGCTTCATTGAGTTGAATGTTCAATAACATGCTTACTTCATTAAAGCGTTGTTCGTCAATATAGGGGTGTACGGTTTTCCAAGTTGATACCATGGTTTCTACTTGATTAACACCTTCTTGATATTTTAAGGCCAAACCGTCCCAAAGGGTTTTACCGTTTTTTAGTTTATAATCCCACGGAAGGTGATGAAACCAAAGCAAATACTCTTCTGGGCAGGTGTTGACATTGTTGAACTTTTTGGCAACCTCAAGGGCGTACTGTTGTGTAGCATTGCTGCCGGTTGGGGTGCGGTTAAAACCAAGTCCGTTTTTATCGGCTTTGTGATAATATACTGGGTTCCATTCGGGGCGAGATAAATCCGAAACCCACGGGCCGGGGCCATAATGGTGCCCCGTGGCCATAATATGATGTAAACCCAATGGTGTCATATAATTTACAACGGCTTCTCTGGAATTTAAAAGCATTTTTTTAACGGGGGCGACAAAACGTTCATCATTGGAAAAGGTACATCGTAGCCATTCATCTGCTATAGATTCAGCTTTTAAATAA
>CAZZDI010000268.1:0-2666 GCA_964653155.1 uncultured Flavobacteriaceae bacterium
ACCGAGCCATACTTTTACAAAAATACATTTAAAAGCGTTGCGTACAAACAACTTTAAAATACTTTTTGCATTAAGTTTTACAGTGTTTATCAACACGTTAAGCTTCGCCCAAGATATTAAACCCCAACAGGACTCCATTAAACCCGTAGTGGAAGAGAAATTGGTTATACAGGCCGACAGCACCCAAATAACCGAAACAATTGCCATTGAGCAAGATAGCACCGTTACCGATTCCGTACCCCCCAAGAAAGAGCTTTTGGAACACACCGTAACCTACCATGCTGACGATTATACGCGTTTCGACCAAAGAAAACAGAAATTATACCTTTACAACAATGCCAAAATCGATTACGGCGATATGAACATAACCGCTGGCGATATTACCATTGATTATAATAAAAACACCGTTTACGCCAAAGGTATAACCGACTCTATTGGCGAATACACCCAAAAACCGGTATTTACGCAAGGCAGCAACGTGGTGGAGCCCGATTCCATTATTTTTAACACTGAAAGCAAAAAAGCCCTGATATACAATTCGAAAACCGAACAAGGCGAAGGCACCGTTATTGCTTCGGTTACCAAAAAAGAAAACGATTCGGTTTACTTTTTAAAGAATGCCAAATATACCACGGCCGAAAATTTAGAAGACCCCGAATATTACATCAAACTTAGAAAAGCAAAAGTGGTTCCCGGAAAAAAAATTGTAACCGGATTGGCCAACCTTTTTATTTATGATGTGCCCACACCTTTGGGGCTGCCTTTTGGCTTTTTTCCGCAGAGCGAAACACATACTTCGGGCGTAATCATCCCTACTTTTGGCGAACAAAACGACCGCGGTTACTTTTTACAGAACGGTGGCTATTATTTCGCCATTAGCGATTATGTAGATTTGGCAGCATTGGGCGATTATTACACTAACGGAAGCTACGGCATACGGTTGGAAAGCGCCTATAAAAAACGCTATAAATTCAACGGCAATTTCAGTTTCAGGTACGAGAGCCTTATTCGTAGCGAGCGTGGTTTTCCCGATTACGGCAAAAGCACCATTTACAATTTAAGATGGTCGCACAGCCAAGATTCGAAAGCCAGCCCCAATTCCCGATTTTCGGCTTCGGTAAACTTAGGTAGCAGTAATTATTATCAACAATCAAACAACCAAGTAAATGTTAGTAACCGATTAAATAACACGTTATCGTCTTCGGTATCCTATTCAAAAACCTTTCAAGGCGAACCGCAGGTAAACCTCAGTTTAACGGCCACACATTCACAAAACACCCAAACCCAATCTATTAACATGACACTGCCCACGTTGCAGGGAAGTGTTGGCAGGATGTACCCGTTCGCATCAAAGGAAGGCACAAAAAAAGGCCTTATACAAAACATTAACTTACAATATAATATAAGGGGCGAAAACAGAATTTCTACAACCGATTCGTTATTCTTCAAAAAAGAAATGTTTGATGAGGCCAAGGCCGGTTTTCAGCATACTATTCCATTGAGCACCAACTTTAAGGTGTTTAAATATTTTAGTATGAGTGCCAGTACCAGTTTCAACGAAGTGTGGACATTCAAAACCATTAACAGATCTTACGATTTGGAAGAAGATGAAACGGTTACCGAAACGGTTAACGGATTCGATTCATTTAGAACTTACAATTTCAGCACCAGCTTAGGAACCACCATTTACGGAACCAAAAATTTTGAAAAAGAAGGCGAAGACCGAAAAATAAAAGCCATTAGGCACGTTATCCGTCCATCGATCAGTTATAATATCAATCCGGCATTCGACCAATATTACGACACCTACGAAGGCGATGAAATTATTGATGCCGATGGTACCACCAGACGCGAACTGGTTGAATACACCCGTTTTCAAGAAGGGATTTTTGGTGTACCTGGAAAGAATTTTTCGAGCTCTATGGGTATTTCGGTGTCGAATAATTTAGAAGCTAAAGTAAGAGATAAAGACAGTACAGCTACCGAACCTAAAAAAGTTGTAATTCTTAACAATTTAAACTTTAGCACATCCTACAATTTTGCGGGCGATTCGTTGCAATGGAGTCCTGTTAGAATGAACGGGGGCACGCAACTGTTCAAAAACAAAATGAGCATAAACTTTAGCGCCACTTTAGATCCTTATGCTTTGGACAATAACAACAACAGAATTGACAAATTCAACATCGATAACGGCGGAAGCCTTTTTAGGCTAACCGGCGGAAACATTAATGCCAGCTGGTCGTTTTCAAGTAAAGGGGGCGGCGAAAGCAAAGAAGATAAAAACATAGAAGAAAACCTTCGTGGTGGTGGCCGAGCCGATGATTTGTTTGGTGTTGCCGAAGATTTTTCCAACCAACAATATGATGATGAGGAAGAGGAAGAAGATGAAACTCCTAGCGAATTTTATAATTTTAAAATCCCTTGGAGCTTAAGGTTGGCTTATGCCGTAAATTACTCCAATTCGAGGCGGCAGAACGAAATATCGTCGCATTCGCTTATGTTTTCGGGCGATGTAAAACTATCGGAAAAATGGTCGGTAGGCGCTTCGTCGGGTTACGATTTTAAAAACTTGGGCTTCACCACTACCCAACTGCGCTTTGAGCGTGATTTATTAAGTTGGCGCATGAATTTTAGTTGGACGCCCTTCGGCGCTTACAAATCTTGGA
>CAZZDI010000269.1:0-2662 GCA_964653155.1 uncultured Flavobacteriaceae bacterium
TACAGGACGACCCGGGTATTTCTCCTGTTGTTTCAATTTCGAGTATAGCCAGCGAGGTCTTTGAAATTGGAAATGTTGATTTTAACGCCACGGTTAACTTTCCTGCGTTGGCTGGGGTAAATGGCGTTACTGTTCTGGAAGTTACGCCACCACTACCAGCTGGAGTATCAAATTTTGCTGGCAAGTTTACTAAACTAAATCAAGTGTCGTTTACAAGCGGTGAAAATAGCACCGATTTAAACGCATCTTCTTATAGTGATTACGTGGCAAAATACGGCGTGCCAACTATTGGTAGCGTGATTGGTATTCGGGTTCATAATGTTACAGTAGATGGTTACGCATCAACACGTTTTGAATCTTCGGTAACTGTTGACGCATAGAACCAAATTTTATTTGTATATTTGGCTCGAGGCTCTGGTGTGGTGCCACCCTCAACGGAAGCAAAACTATAACCCTGTTCATTTATTGAGCAGGGTTTTTGTTTTTAAGCCTGTTTTTGTTCTGTCATTGTGTCTGTTTATATCTGCCAATTTGGCTACTTACTAGTTTTTTAATTTTAGTTTTTTTAATCTTGTTATGCTTTTGTATAAAAACCCCCGTCGGGAGACCCTTAGCGGAGCGTATCTCTCAACAGTATGTATATTAGTTTATATAAGGCTCGACAACTCAAAAAACAGCTTCCATGTCAAATTACTATCATTTTGAAGAGTGTATCTCGTTGCTTCCGAATCAATTAACATTTTATAATGAAGTCACAAGAAAGAAAATCAACAAAAAAACGGGTGTTTCAGAACTGGTGCATATCAGCGACGGCCGAACTCGTTCTCTTTCTAATCTTAGCCTTAATAAATTTACTGGCTTTACTCTTTCTGATAGTGCTTATCGTAATTTGCGCCGTCGTATTACTTGGTTATACCATTTAGCTAAAAGTAGGCATGTTAAAACTTATTCGGGTAAAGATATATGGTCCTTTAAAATGGCTTTCATTACTCTAACTTTACCAAGTCAACAAAAGCACCCCACTAGCTTTATAACTCAAAATTGCTTGAATCAATTCCTTACCGAAGTTCGCCAGCGTACTAAAATGGAAAACTATGTATGGCGTTTAGAATTTCAAGAAAACGGGAATGTACACTACCATCTGGCGACCGATACTTATCTTGATTACTATTTCATACGTGATATTTGGAATCGAATTTTAAAAAAGTACGGTTACACACAGGAATATACCGAGAAACATAAAAAACTTTCCCTTTCCGAATATGTGGCCATGAATACACGTTCAGAACATGACACTTACGAAAAACTTGCTAAACGTTATGCCAAGGGTTGTAAAGAGGGTTGGGAAAATCCGCCGTCCGTCGATGTTAGGAGTGTAATTAATGGAAAATCTATCAATTTTTATCTTTCAAAGTATTTTTCGAAAGATAACGACGGAAAACCCGTTAAAAACGATTTGGACGACGAAGAAAATAGTAAGGGTTTGCGCTTATGGTATTCGTCCACCTCTCTATCAAGACTAAAAACCCTAAACGGATATAAATTTGAATTTGAAACTGACTTTAAGAGTTTACTTGGAAAATTAGAGAAAGTCCGAAAGGTGTTTTTAAAGTATTGCACCGTTTATTACTTCGAAATTAAAGACTTGGCAGGCTTCGCCCGTATTGAATTAGAGAAACTACTTAAACGCCATTCGAGGGAATCATGCTACCGTCCAGCCACTTAATTTGATTAATGTATATTTGGGGTTAATTTTAAATCCTTAATCATGCAATTTAATTGGAAAAAATTAGCGTTGGACGTTCTGAAAGTCCTTGCTGGTGCGCTTGCTGGTTGGCTTGGTGCATAATTTTCGCCCCACCCACCCGATTGATGTTCGGGCGAACTTCGCAACCTATTTTACATAATTGGTAGTTATGCAAACAAAAAACCATAGGTTCAAGTTTTTTGTTTCATAACGCAATTATGTAAAATAGAACGGGTTCGGGCTTCCCCAGCCATTTTTTTGTTTAGTTGTACCCCTAGCGTCGGACGTGTTTTTGAAAGCATTTTTCTTTAGCGCAAAAAAGTGTTCGCAAACCCCTCGTTAACTTCGTGCCTCGTTACCTCGCCGATTTGCTCCATTTTTCACACTAAAAAAAAACGCTTTTTTCCAACTTTTGAACCACATTTGAAATTGATTTTTGGCCGTATTTTTAAGCGGTTTTAACGGTTATATAACGGTGCTATGCTTTTTTTGTATATTGCGTATTATTAACTTCTTAAATCGCTTTAAAATGGCAAAAATTAAATTATCGGCAATAGCCGTAACAGACATTAGAGGGAAAGCTGGCGGTACGGTTTTCTCCAAAAACAAAGGTGGTGCATATTTTAAAAACTTTGCAATACCAACAAATCCAAAAACCTTAGCGCAACAGGCCGTGCGTGCTATGTTCGGTGCTATTTCTCAAATGTGGTCAACCTTGACCCAAGCACAGCGCAACGGATGGAAAGAGCTCGCTTCCAATCGGCCATATACCGATATTTTTGGAGATACAAAATATTTGTCGGGGTTCAATTTGTTTCAGCAATTGAATTCTAATTTGTCAAATACCGGGCAAACTCTTATACAGGACGACCCGGGTATTTCTCCTGTTGTTTCAATTTCGAGTATAGCCAGCGA
>CAZZDI010000270.1:0-2659 GCA_964653155.1 uncultured Flavobacteriaceae bacterium
GGGCAATCCCGTCGGAAATTTGGACATGGGCAGTACCATCGGCTCTTATTTCGGACTCCTATTTCTAGTGGCCGCCTATACCAGTATTGGCGTGTTTACATCTACATTGTCCGACAATCAAATTGTAGCATTTATTTTGGCCGTTTTCATCTGTTTCATTTTTTATATCGGAATGGAAGGCGTGGCCGATTTCACCTCAAGCCATTTTATTGAACAACTAGGCATGAGCGCCCATTACAAAAGCATGAGCCGTGGGGTTTTGGATACTCGAGATATTGTTTATTTTTTAAGCATAACGCTTTTCTTTTTAATATTGACCAAGTTAAAACTGAATACCGAACGAAAATAACACTTTATTAAAACACAACTTTTTTTGAAGAAGTATTTAAAACATATCACACTGCTTTTAATTGCAGTAGTAGCCATAAACCTGCTAAGCAGCAAACTGTACAAACGATTTGATTTAACTGCCGACAAACGCTACACGTTAAGCAACTCGGCCATTGATATTATTAAAAACGTTGAATCGCCCATTGTTGTGGATGTGTTTTTGGAAGACGACGATTTCCCTTCGGAATTTAGACGATTGCAAAATGAAACCCGACAATTATTGGAGGAATTTCAAGCAGAAAACAGCAACATTGTTTTCAGTTTCATCAATCCGTTGGAAAACGAAACCACCCGAGAGCGCAACATCCAGCAACTTACACAACGTGGCCTAACCCCCATGCAACTCAGCGTTCAGGAAAGCGGAAAATCGAGCCAAGCCGTTATTTTCCCGTGGGCCTTGGCCAGTTATAACGAGCAAACCGTTACCATTCCGTTGGTGAAAAATAAAATTGGCGCCTCGCAGCAGGAACTGGTGAGCAACTCGGTTCAACATTTGGAATATGCCTTTGCCGATGGTTTTAGCAAACTCACCAAACCCAAGCGCCGAAAAATTGCCATTTTAAAAGGTAACGAACAGTTGGAAGACAAATATATTGCCGATTTTGCCAAAAAACTGGGCGAATATTATTTTATTGCGCCTTTTACCTTGGATAGCGTGGCCAGCAATCCACAAAAAACACTTAAAGATATTGGGGCTTTCGATTTGGTGATTTCAGCAAAACCCACCGAAGCTTTCACGGAAGCAGAAAAACTGGTTTTGGACCAATACACCATGAATGGCGGAAAAAGCCTTTGGCTGATCGATGCTGTTGTGATGGAAAAAGACAGCCTGTACAACAACGCCGGAAAAAATTATGCCGTGGCACGCGACTTAAACCTCACCGATTTTTTCTTTAAATATGGAGCGCGTATCAATCCCGTTATGGTCAGTTCTCTGTTTTCGGCTCCCATTACCGTGGCCATGGGCAGCGGCAGCGAATCGCAGTTCCAGCATTTAAAGTGGCCATATTCGCCATTGGCAGGTAGCAACAGCAACCACCCCATTGTTAACAACCTGAATTTGGTGAAATTCGATTTTGCCAACCCTATCGATACCTTAAAAAATGATATTGAAAAGACCATTCTTTTAGAGTCGGCTCCCGTTTCAACCCTTGAAGGCACACCGCGCGAAGTAAATCTGGATATCGTCACCAAGCAACAAAATCCCGAACGCTTCAACCAAGGCAACCAAACATTGGCGGTTCTTTTGGAAGGTAAATTCCATTCCGTTTACGAAAACCGCATCAAGCCCTTTCCGTTTTCCGAAGCAAAAAATATAAGCGTTCCTACGAAAATGATTGTGATTGCAGATGGCGACCTTATAAAGAACGATGTGGTTAGAAATGTGCCGCAAGAATTAGGTTTCGACCGTTGGACGGGGCAAACGTATGGCAACAAAGAATTTTTGCTGAATGCCGTAAACTACCTTTTGGACGACAACGGACTTATAAACATTCGTTCGAAGGAAATTGCCGTGGCCTTTTTAAACCAACAAAAAATTGCCGAACAAAAAACGACCTGGCAGCTTATAAACATTGCGCTCCCCCTTGTTTTACTGGGTCTGTTTGGGCTAGGATTTAACTACTTTAGAAAGAAAAAATACAGCGCTTAAATGTTAATAAGTTTGTTTCGAAATCAATAAGGTTTCGAATATATTTGTACGTATCATAATTTCAATTTTAATTAAACGTTAATCGGAAGAAATTATTGGGCATCAATATAAAAAATGACGATGCCATACTTTTTGTTTCGCTTAACTATTGAAAACATTAAATCCTCAGATGAAATTTATAGTATCCAGTACTTATTTATTAAAGCAATTACAAATATTAGGAGGCGTAATAAACAGTTCGAACACCTTACCCATTCTAGACAATTTTCTTTTTGAATTAAGCGGTAACCAATTAACGGTATCGGCCAGCGATTTGGAAACCACCATGGCTTCTACCCTAGATGTGGAAAGCGATAGCGAAGGTAGCGTGGCTATTCCGGCGCGTTTATTGCTCGATACTTTAAAAACATTCCCGGAGCAACCTTTAACTTTTGTTGTGGAGGAAAATAATACGGTTGAAATCAGTTCCAACCACGGTAAATATGCCTTGGCCTATGCTGATGGTAACGAATTTCCAAAGGCTGTTGCTTTGGAAGATCCGAGCAAAACCGTTGTAACGGGCGATATTTTGGCCACGGCCATTAGCAAAACTATTTTTGCTGCCGGAAACGACGATTT
>CAZZDI010000271.1:0-2641 GCA_964653155.1 uncultured Flavobacteriaceae bacterium
TATATAAATAGGGATTTACGCTGTTACCGCCGATGAAGCCGATGAAAGGGAAGATTTCCTAATCATCAATTCTGGACTGAGCACCACATGCTTTTCAGATTTAATATTACTGTTGTTATTTACCTCTTCCAAAAATACTTTGGCTGCAATTCGCCCCATTTCGGTTGGTGATTGATCTACCGATGTAATGGAAAGTTCCATAAACTTGGTAAAAGGTTCGTTACTAAAACCAACAACACTGATGTCTTCCGGGATTTTAAAGCCTTGTTCCAAAATTTCCTGAATGGCTCCCAACGCCGAAAAATCACTTACGGAAAAAATGGCATCGGGCGGCTCTTTCATATCCAAAAGCTTTTTTGCCACTTTTTTGCCATCGGCCACTTTACTAAAACATTCTATAACTAAACTTTGGTCAAACTCAATATTATTGTCCAATAAGGCTTGTTTGTATCCTAAAAACCGGTTGTTGAATATGCCTATATCTCTGTTGTTCGATAAATGCGCAATACGCTTTTTACCTTGGTCAATCAAATGCTTGGTGGCATCATATGCGCCTTTAAAATCGTCAATAACTATAGAGCTTACTCCTTTTATTTCTTTCTTTCTATCAAAAAATATGAGCGGTACGTTTTTTTTGATCAGGTTATCAAAAATATTGTTTTCTTCTGTGCGTAGATCTGTTTGGCTTTTAGATTTATCGGATTCGTTTGCATTAGAAATAGACATCAGTACGCCATCCACTTGGGCATTTAATAGAGAATTTATGTTAGCCAGCTCTAAATTTTTTTGGTCGTGTGTTTGGCAAATTATAACATGGTAGCCCTCGGGGTGCAATTCTTCCTCAATACCGCGTATAACAGAAGCGAAAAAATTAGAGTCGATTCGTGGTACTATAACCCCCACATTAAAGCTCTTGCCACTTTTTAATGCTAGAGCTAATTTATTCTGCTCGTAGTTCATTTTTGCTGCCGTTTTTAATACCAGAGCTCTTGTGGCTTCACTTATTTTAGGGTTGTTGTTTAATGCTCTAGAAACTGTTGCAGCGGTAATATTGAGTTTTTTTGCTATATCGTAAATGGTGGTTTTCTTGCTCATAAATAATTAAAAGAGTTTTCAAAAATATACATTTTTGAAAAGATTTTATAAAGACGATTACAACTTAATCTGTCTGTTGTTAAGTAATCGATTACATAAATATAGTATTTTAATTTATATTAACATAAAAACCTTGTTTTTTTATTCAAAATCTTATTCTTTAGAAAATAAATACCTGGTATATGCATTATTTTTAACAGATAAATAAGGCGTTTTAATGTGCAGGCTTATTTTGGTTACTATTTGTTAAAAAATTTAACATTATTTTTTTTCGTAGGGCATGATATTTTATTAATATTGTGTAATCGATTGCATTTGTGAGAGGTCGATGAGATTAAACTAAAAAGAATTATATGAAAAAATTAAAAAGACTGTTGGTTTTTACTTTAGGATTGGCGGTTTTAGCTTCCTGTAGCAGCGATAATGATGCTATAGAAGAAACAACAGACATTAAAGTTTCTACTATTGTAATAAATGGTAGTAACATTACAAATGGAGAAGCAAAGGAATTAACCGCAGCGGTGTTGCCTAATAATGCAACAGACCGCTCGGTAACCTGGAGTGTTTCAGATGAGAATATAGCCATAATATCTAGCACAGGAGTTTTAACGCCTTTGGATAATGGTTCGGTAAAAGTTACAGCCACGGCCAACGATGGCTCGGGGGTAACGGCAGAAAAGACCATCAATATTTCTGGAGTTGCTGGTCCGGTAGTACTTATAGAAAGTATTACCGTTACTGGAGGTGCCGAAATAACAGACGGTTCGCCTTTGCAGCTTTCAGCAGAAATTTTACCCTCAGATGCTACCAATAAAGTATTGGTTTGGTCAGTTTCAGACGAAACCGTTGCCCAGATAACCAACCAAGGGTTATTAAGCCCTAAGAAAAATGGAACCATAACTGTTACGGCTTCTTCCATTGATGGCAGTAATATTAAGGGAGAACTGGTAATTGAAATTTCTGGAATTTCCATTAAAATTTTAAAAGCTGAAAACGTATTGTTGTTTCAACGAAATAACGGTGGTTGGCCTAAATATCACAACGACTTTTCAGGTTACGATAGAGAGCAAACCACTTCAGATTTAAACGAAGCGGCAAAAAAAGACAAAGTTGATACCACAATTGATAACAACCATACTATTGGAGAAATTAGAATTTTATTAACCGCTTACCAAGCTTCTGGAAACCAGGAGTATTTGGATGCCGCAATACGTGGTGTTGATTGGGTTTTTGAAGCGCAGTACGATACTGGAGGTTGGCCGCAAATATATCCTATCCAGCCAACTGGCTATAGCCGTCACATAACATACAACGATAATGCGATGACGAATGTTATGAACCTTATGCGCGATATTTTCCTAGAGCGAAATAATATGGAGATTTTGGATGATAGTTATGTAGGTCAAGCACAAACCGCTTTTGATAAAGGAATCGAGGTAATTTTAAATACACAAAATGTTGTTAATGGAGTAAAGACAGCTTGGTGCGCCCAACATGATGGGGTTACTTTAGCACCAGCAGATGCAAGGGATTATGAATTGGCTTC
>CAZZDI010000272.1:0-2638 GCA_964653155.1 uncultured Flavobacteriaceae bacterium
TAGTTTTTTATTCTTTTATAAATTTGAATATTTTTTTGTTATCGGTAGTTAAAATATAAATACCTTTTGATAATTGCGATACATTTATTGATGTTACGTTTTGGGCATTATCAATCTGTTTTACGGTTCTTCCCATTACATCGCTAAGTATTATTTTATGGGCGTTTAAGCGTTTGTTGTTTATCATCAATTTATCTGAAACCGGGTTGGGGTAAATAGAAATGCCATTGGCATTGGCTTGTTGTACGCCCAAAGATTCGGTAACCGTAAATGGATCTACTACTGTTGAAGCACTAGCAAGCGTGGCGTATGTCGCATCCAGCAAATTAACCAAGATTCTATATCTTCTTAAACCGGTTAAAGTAGAGGATAAGGGAGCATCTTCGGGTACGGTAACATCAATACTTTGTTGCAGTGTACCTGTTGTAGCGGTAATGTTGACATTGTTTTCTACCAGCCATCCGTTCCATAACCATTGGTCTGATTCATCGTCACTACCTTGGTCTGCAAGGCCTACTTGTATCATTCCATCTTCAGTAGAAGAGTAGTCCACTTCAATTGTAAACGTTTCGGCTTGAGCGGCCGTATTGGGTAATGTGCTGGTAACCGAAATGGCATTGATGACACCGCTGGCTTCGTTTACAGTTAATTCTGTGCCACTTTCGGCTGCAGAAGCGTAAGTGGTTTACGATCCGCCATTTTCTTGAATGGAAATATCATAAGTGTACTTGTTGCCCGCCGCTAAAGTTGAGCTGGCTGGTTTTGTAATCGTAAAACTCATGCTTCCCGTTACGGTGCCCGTTGTTGCGCCTATGCCTAGACCGCCACTGTAAGCGGCATCGCCGTTGCCAACATACCCACCTTCAGCAGTTACTTCGTTAAATCCCACTTTTATTTGTTGGTCTGTGGGGTTTTCAGCTAGTGTGTACTCGTATTCAACGGTAATGGTTTGTCCAACTTCAATGGTGGTTGGCAAGGTTGAGGTTACCGTAATGGAATTGGTTTGTGCGCTTAGGGCCATAGATCCCAATAGCAAGGAAAAAATAGATAGTAGTTTTGTTTTCATAGTGGTCTTAAAAATTTTAATAAGTTGATACTAAATCAAATATAACTAAAAATTTAAACAATCGGTTGCGTTAAATAAAATAGTACTTTAAAATGATAAAATAGTATTATTTTACCGTTTTATGTTTTGTTGTAAAACGCTGTATGTTAGTTTTTTATTAAGTGTTTCTGCTTATTGGGGTTGGCTTTCTGTAGAAAAACTTGAAAGAGGTAAATTAGCTTGATTGAATATATTGGATGTTGTATCGTTTCCCCAAGCAAATCTAACGTATTTTGGAGTGTTTACTTGTTTTGAGAAAATTATAGCACTGTTGTTTTTTAACCTGAATTGCGCCGGATAAAAAATAAGGTCGTCTCCTGCAAGTTCAAATAAAGATTGTTTATTGCTGGCGTGAAGCCCTTCGGCATAATCAAAATATAAAATGGCTTTGGTGTTTTTAAATTCAACTTTTGAAAGATTTGGACTTTCAACTAAGCCATCAATCGTTTTGTAATGGTTTTTTAATGCTAGGTTGGCCAACCTGTAGCCTACCGATTTTTTATCTTTCGGATGAATATCGTCGGTAGGCGAAACATCGCTTATTACTACCATTTTAGTATTGTTCACCTCATTAGCAACCAAGCGCTGTGCATTCCTGATTTCAACACCAGAAAAGTGGTCTTCTCCATAATTATATGGAGCGATTTGTACCAAATAAAAAGGAAATTCCCTTTTCCAGGCCTGTCGCCACGATTGAATTAAAGCAGTTAAGGTTTTGTGGTAAACCATAGACCCGACATTCGATTCGCCTTGGTACCAAAGCACTCCAGAAATAGTATAGCCTACCAACGGGTGGATCATTGCATTGTAGGCTCTGGCAGGTTTTATGGGCCCCCATTCGTTTGTTTTTAATTGGTTTGCGGCGTTGATTAATATGGAGTCGTTTTTTACAACGGTATCTGGCATCCAAATTTCGGCGGGCGTACCACCCCAAGACGATATGAGTAGGCCAACAGGTACTCCGTTAAAGTTTTCCTGTAGTTTTTTTGCAAAAAAATAAGCTACTGCACTAGAGTGTTTCATGCTTTCGGGCGAACAAACTTCCCATTTTGCAGGTACATGATCTTGCGGTGTTTTGGCCGAAAGTTTGGGTGTGGTAAAAAAACGGATGTTGGGGCTGTTGGCTTGTGCTACTTCCTGTTCGCCGTTTTCAATGCCCCATTCGGCAGACATTTCCATGTTCGATTGCCCAGAGCACAACCATATTTCACCAATCATAACGTCGTTTATAATTACTTCGTTGTAACCTTTTACCGAAAGTGTGTAGGGACCACCGTATTTTGGTGTTTTTATTTTAAGTTCCCAACGGGAATGCTTGTTTGTTTTGGTTTTATAGGTTTCCTGTGTCCAAGAAGCTGAAATTGTAATCTCTTCATTTGGGTTGGCCCAGCCCCATATTTTCACATCGTCTTGCTGTTGTAAAACCATGTGGTCTGAAAAAACCGAAGGCAAAATCACATTAGCTTGAAGGGTTTGCATAAGAAGAAAAAACAGGAGGTACATGGCAGTTTTCATATATTTAAATTTCATCAA
>CAZZDI010000273.1:0-2625 GCA_964653155.1 uncultured Flavobacteriaceae bacterium
CATAAATTTGGTGCTTTGCATTGCGTGGTGCTGCAGCATTTGTCCGGTGAAGTTGTTTTGGCGTTTTTCCGGTAGTGTTTTCATTGTTTCAGAAATCACTTCTGAAAGCTTTTTTTGATGTTCAGTTTTATTAAACCGGATGTTTATAGCCTCAAACCCGTTTTTCTGCTTGGTTTTCCAAAGGGATTCATTTTGGTAAAGTTGAACGGATTTTTCGGCAAAGGTTTCGGGGGGTTCTTCAATAAAACCATTCTCTGGAATATCCCCGAACATTCCTTCTGCAGCTATTTTACTCATTACGCACGGCGTTCCGTTTTGCATGGCATCAATCAATTTTCCTTTTAATCCTGCTCCAAACCTTAACGGTGCCAAACACACTTTGGCCTGTTGCATCACTTTATCTACATCTTCAGCAAAACCTTTTACAAAAAACCCTTCTTTTTCATTATGCAGTTGATCGACTTTTTGTGAAGCATAAGCGCCGTAAATATGCAATTCGGATTTTGGAAGTTTCTTTCTGATTATTGGCCAAAGGGTTTGTTTTAAATATAGAACCGCATTATAATTGGGTTCGTGAAGAAAATTGCCAATAGTTATGAAATGTTGGCGCTCTTCAAATTTTGGCAGGCTTCTAATTTTTTCTTCTGAAATGCCTCCCAGCATAAAAGGTAAATACACGAGTAATTCAGCATTGATCTTAAAATCTGTTTTCAGGATTTCCATTTCAGCTTCAGAAATAATCAAACTCAAATCGCATCTGTAAATACTGGCTATTTCACGTTTTGCGGTATCGTTAAATAAATACGACTTACTAAATGATTCGCCTTTTTTAAAAGCCTCATGCCGTCCTTTACGTAAACTGTGTAGATCTTCGGTGTCTAAAATTTTTAAGGCATTGGGACATTGTTCGGTAACACGCCAACCGTATTGTTCCTCGACCATGAAGCGATCAAAAAGTACCACATCGGGGTTCAATGTTTTTACAAAATCATCAAAACTGGAATGATTCAATTCTATTGCAACAGCATCCACTTCTATGCTTTCCAAAGGAAAAGCCCGCTCGGTTTTGGCACAGGCAGAGGCAAAAGTGATTTGGTAGTTTTTAGATTTAAAAAAGTAAATAAGCTGCATCATCCGGCTTCCGGCCGCAGAGCTTTTGGGTTCTGGCCACACAAAGCCTATAATAAGGAGTTTTTTAGCCACTAATTCGCGAATATTTTATCTAACAGAGTTACATTTATCTTTCAAAATGTTTTCACTTTTCCTATGAAGAAAGATTAGAATGGGATTTACTGCGGCTCTTCAACCATACTGTATTTAAAGCGAACCATTTTTGCCCAATTAACCACCGCTTGGATTTGGGCATCGGTCAAGTTGGCCTCGCTGTGCGTCCAAGTGTATGATTTTAGTGGCATCTCCTTGGCTTCAACCATCTCGATCAATTCTTCAAATTTATGGTCTTTTCGTTTTACCGAATTGCCTTCCCAATTGGATACGTTAAAGTGCTTTTTCCCATCTTCAACATGCTGGTTCAACCAATAATTTACCGGAGTTATGTTGTTGTACCAAGGGTATCTGGTATAGTCGCTATGACAATCGTAACAAGTTTCCTTTAAAATTAATTTGACCTCTTCAGGCGGGGTAGTTTCTGCCAAAAAAGGGGCAATGGAACTTAAATCGCCTTGGTTTTTATCTGGCCCAAAAAACTGCGCTACCACAAATAAAACCAGTAATGCCAATACTATTTTTTTTATAATCTTCATTTTAATATTTTTAAGAATTGGATAAAAATAATAAATCGTTTTGACTACCGCACAACTTTATAAGGATTTACATTATGTAAACCATTCGCGCGAAAAAAGATTGCATTATGCCAACTTAATTCTTGCCAACCCCGATTTGTTCCCTAAACTTTTAGACATCCTTTTTAGGGTAGATGATAAAATTTCGGTACGTGCGGCTTGGGTTTTCGAATATATGTGCAACCAAAACATTGAAGTGATTATTCCGTATTTAGATGCTTTTACAGCAAACATGAAGCGAGTATATTTAGATCCAGCCGTACGCCCCGTTGCCAAAATTTGTGAACTGTTGGCCGTGGCTTATTCTTCAAAAGAAGATAATGAAATAAAACATGCCCTAACCGATAAACACAAAGCATGCATTATCGAAACCTGTTTTGATTACATGATTAATGACGAAAAAATTGCCCCAAAAGCCTACTCTATGAATACGTTGTTTCTCTTAGGGAATGATTACGATTGGGTTTACCCCGAACTCAAATTAATTTTAGAGCGCGATTTCCAAATACAAAGCTCGGGTTTTAAAGCCAGAGCACGGCATATTTTGAAGAAGTTGAAAAAAGGTTGAAATCAAATAACCTGCGGTTGGCGAAACCTGAATTTGCATTTAAAATTCAGCATCAAACTTCACGCTTCCAACTTCGTACTTCCCACTTTCTTTCCTATCTTTGCATTCTTTAAAATCCAAACCAAATATGTCATTATCACCACTCAACGCCATCTCTCCTATCGATGGCCGATACAGAAGTAAAGTGAGCGAACTGGCTCCTTATTTTTCTGAAGAAGCTTTAATAAAATACCGTGTTTTAGTTGAAATAGAATA
>CAZZDI010000274.1:0-2607 GCA_964653155.1 uncultured Flavobacteriaceae bacterium
TGTAAAAGAGGCTATGGAATGCATCCAATTAATTGAGAAGTTAGAAGTTAGAAGTTAGAAGTTATGAAATATATTTTATTGGCAACATCTTTATTAATTTTTGCCTGCGGAAACGAAAAAACCGTTCAATTACCAGAAATTGAACATTCTGAAATTACCGAAATACACGACGTATCGGCAGCCTATTTGTTTTATGACGAAACCCAAAAAGACAGTGTAGAGTTCAACCGAAAAAACCTTATCGGCACTACCAATTGGTTGGTGAATGTTGATAAACGACTGACTTTAAAACAGGCCATCCCACATATAAAATATTTACAGGACAAAAGGCGAAACGCCCAAATGCACAAAAACGAAAACGCCAAAAACTATTTTACCTGTAACGATACCAACCGTAAAAATTTGGGTTTTATAGAGTTTACGGATGTTATATTTCAATTGGTTGAAAAAAAACAAAATACAACAACACCTCTTGAACATGAAGTAAGTGCCAAATTCATAAATTTTAATGGAAATGGGGACATTCAAATAGTCAATCCGAATAAAAAACCGCTTATTAATCCATCAAGTAAAAATCAACTAATTCAAGATTTAAAAAAAGCATTTGCCACAAATGACACCGTAAACCTTAGGTTTTCAAACAAATTAACCTTTCAAGACTATATTTCAATAAAGGCTATTTTACTGAACACCAACTCAAAAGATTTTAAAATATCGAATTACGAATTTGTTCACCTTTAACCATAAATCACTAAATTTACCAAAACCCATTGCCCTTGGAAATTTTTAAAGATATTCTTGACCTTTCTGTTGTTGACATTATCGATGTTATTTTAGTGGCTCTCCTGCTCTACTACGTTTACAAACTGGTAAAGGGCACGGTTGCCATTAACATCTTTATAGGCATCATCATAATTTATTTGGTCTGGAAGCTCACCGATTTTCTTGAAATGGAACTGCTCACCAGTATTTTTGGTGGTTTTATGCAAGTAGGGATCATTGCCTTGATTGTGGTGTTCCAGCCCGAAATACGAAAGTTTTTGCTCATGGTGGGATCGACCAATTTTAACCGTCGGAAAAAATTCATGCAGCAATTCAAATTTTTAAAAACCGAACAGGACATTGAAACCGATGTTGATGCCGTGGTTTCGGCCTGCAACAAAATGAGCTCATCTAAAACCGGGGCGCTTATTGTTTTTGAACGCAACAACAATCTGGATTTCCTTTCAGAATCGGGCGACGAAATGAACATAAAAGTTACCCAACCCATTATTGAAAGTATCTTTTTTAAGAACAGTCCGTTGCACGATGGCGCCATTATCATCAGCAATAATGTAGTAAAAGCCACAAGGGTTATTTTACCTGTAAACAACGATAAAAATATACCGCAACGCTTTGGTTTGCGCCACCGTGCGGCCATTGGCGTAACCGAAAAAACCGATGCCGTGGCTCTTGCCGTTAGCGAAGAAACCGGATACATTTCTTATTTTAAGGATGGAGAATTTGTGGTTTTTGAAGATCACTCCGAACTCAGCACAATGATAAAAAAGGATTTGGGTTAAACAGCCTCTTCCTGTAAAAACTGCACTTGGTAAAGGTTTTTGTAATAACCATTTTCTTTATCCAACAATTCATCGTGCGTGCCTTGCTCTACAATTTCACCGGCATCCATCACGATAATGTTATCGGCTTTTTTAACGGTAGCCAAACGGTGGGCAATTACAATAGAAGTACGACCTTTGGTTATTTTTTCGGTGGCATTTTGAATGAGTTGTTCCGAATACGAATCGACCGAACTAGTGGCTTCGTCCAGCACCAAAATACTAGGATTGGTGACATAAGCCCTTAAAAACGAAATGAGCTGGCGTTGCCCGGAAGACAACATGGCACCACGTTCCTTGACGTTATAGTGGTAACCATTAGGCAAACTCATTATAAAATCGTGAATACCAATATCTTTTGCCGCTTGACATACCTGTTCTTCTGTAATATCGGGATGGTTTAAAGTAATATTGTTCATAATAGTATCGGCAAACAAGAACACATCCTGCAATACCACTGCAATTTGGGTGCGCAACGACACCAATGTCACATCCTTTATATCAATGCCATCAATGGAAATGGTCCCGCCTTTTATTTCGTAAAACCGGTTCAATAAATTGATGATAGTCGATTTTCCGGCTCCCGTAGCACCGACAATGGCCACGGTTTCACCCACATTCACATCGAAAGAAATCCCCTTTAACACATCTTCATCCTCAACATAATTGAAATAGACGTTGTTAAATTTTATTTCACCCTTAAACCCATCGGCTTCAATAAGGCCATGGTCATCAATTTGCGAAGTGGTATCGAGCACCTTAAACACACGGGTAGCTGCTACCATGCCCATTTGTAGGGTATTGAACTTATCGGCTATTTGGCGCAGCGGCCTAAACAACATGGGCACAAACATGATGAATGCCACCAAATCGCCTTGAGATACATTAGTACCATCAAAAACCACATTGAGGCCGCCGTACCAAGCCACCAAACCAATGGTTACCGACGAGGCCAAATCGGCAATCGGGAAAAATATGGAGTTGTACCAAACCGTTTTCAGCCACC
>CAZZDI010000275.1:0-2590 GCA_964653155.1 uncultured Flavobacteriaceae bacterium
GGAACGCCCATCCAATGGATGGAAAAACCACCCAAAAGAGCCCCTAAAACTGCTGCAGCTTTCCAAGTACTGGTACTCCATGTGGCCGCATTGGGATATATTTTCTTCGGAACAATGAGTGCCACCAACGAAAAAATTGTGGGCCCAAAAAACGATCGCAGGAACCCACCGAAAAATACCAAGGCATAAATGCTGTATAGAATGGAATTTGTACTCCAATCGCCCACAACCTTATCTGAAGTCAGCAAAAACAGCCCCAAGCTTATTAATGAAAATGCTGCTATGCAAATGGCCAACAAGTTTCGTTTTTCCCTTTGATCGACAATATGCCCTGCAAACAAAGCCATGGTAAACGCGGGGATGATTTCCATTAAGCCAATCAAACCTAAATACAGTGGGTCTTTGGTTAGGCTATACACTTCCCATTCAATCACAATAAATTGCATGGACCAACCGAATACCAATACAAAGCGCACCAGTAAAAAAATATTGAATTCCTTTATTCGAAGTGCTGCGTAGGGGTCTGTTTTTGCCATACTGTTTTAATTTTGGTACAAAAATTAAGTAAATGAGGCTGTCTGAAAAGCCATTTAATTTCCGTTTGCAAGGTTGATATTGTTAAAAAAAACACTGATTACCAATACATTGAGATATTTCAACAGGCTCAATATGACATAGAATTTAACTTTTCAGACAGCCTCCAGGTTGTTTTAAAATTTGTGTGTGCTATTTTATATCTCTAAGCTTCAACTGCAAACTGACATTACCGCGCCATTCGTTTTCATCAATTGAATACACCGCTTTAAACGGTTTTCCTTCAGAAATAATTTCGAATTTATCGCCCATGCTAAACCCAATGCCAACAAATCGGTCTGGCGAGGTAGGTTGCGTGGCAGTTAACCTTAAATGGGTTTTGTCTTCGCCCACGCACTTTCCGTAACCTGTGTCTGTTAAGTTATCGGACATAAAAACGGGCGTCATGTTATTGGGGCCATAAGGCGCAAACTGCTTTAAGATCCGGTAGAATTTGGGCGTAATATCCTTTAAATCGATTTGGGCATCAATTTTTATTTCGGGAGTGAGCAAATTTCTATCGATGGTTTTGGAGACCACCTCTTCAAAAGCCTGCTTAAAGGCTTCATAGTTTTTTTCTTCGAGCGTTAAACCCGCCGCATATTTATGTCCACCAAATTGCTCGATGTGCTCTTTGCAAGCTTCCAAGGCATTGTAAACATCGAAGCCCCTCACCGAGCGGGCCGAAGCCGCCAATTTATTGCCACTTTTGGTAAATACCAACGTTGGGCGATAGTATGTTTCGGTTAGCCGAGAAGCCACGATACCAATAACGCCTTTGTGCCATTCGGGGTGATAAACCACGGTAGTCAATCTATCTTGCTCGTTATGTTCTTCAATCTGTTTGAGGGCTTCCTCGGTAATTTGCTTATCGGTTTCGCGACGCTCTAAATTGTAATTGTTGATTTCTTCGGCGTATTTGGCCGCCAAATCGTCTTCTTCTTCCGCTAATAAAGTCACGGCGTAATTACCGTGTTCCATCCGCCCGGCCGCATTGATCCTGGGTGCCACAATAAACACCACATCGGTGATGGTCAGCTCGGTTTTTTCAACTTGATTTAAAATAGCTTTGATACCGGGACGCGGATTGGTATTGATAACCAACAACCCAAAATAGGCCAACACACGGTTTTCGCCATCAATGGGAACAATGTCGGCACCAATGGCCGTGGCCACCAAATCGAGGTATTCGGTTAAATCGGCCGCCGTTTTGCCTTCTTTTGAAGCCAAAGCTTGAACCAGTTTAAAACCAACGCCACAACCGCACAATTCTTTATACGGATAATTACAGTCTTCACGTTTGGGATCTAAAACCGCAACGGCATCGGGAATTTCGTCGCCCGGACGGTGGTGGTCGCAAATAATAAAATCGATGCCCAACGATTTGGCATGTGCTACTTTTTCAACCGATTTAATACCACAATCGAGCGCAATAATCAAGGAAAAATCATTTTCCAAAGCAAAGTTAATGCCTTTGTAGGACACACCGTAACCTTCGTCGTACCTATTCGGAATATAAGTATAAACCAAATTGTGCCGTGTTTTTAGGTAGGTGGACATGAGTGCCACCGCTGTAGTGCCATCCACATCGTAATCGCCGTACACCAAGATATTTTCATTGTTGGCAAAAGCTTTTTCAATTCGGGCAACGGCCTTATCCATGTCCTTCATCAAGAACGGATCGTGCAAGTGCTTCAATTTGGGCCTAAAAAAGCGCTTGGCTTCCTCAAAGGTTTCGATGTCTCGCTGCAATAATAAAGTCGCAATGTGCGCATCAACTTGAAGTGCCTTTTGCAAGGTCTTTACTTTTTTAGGTTCCGGTTGTGGTTTTATGGTCCAGCGCATTTCAGAAGTTTTAAGTACTTAAAGTGCCCTAAAATGAGCTATGCGATTTGCAAAACTTTAAGTATTTCAAGCATTTATAACTTTAGGCACTTGTATTGTGGAAATGCGTTTGAACATCCAATTTTGAAAACTGGCGGAACATTTCCATAACGCCGCAATATTTTTCAATGGA
>CAZZDI010000276.1:0-2492 GCA_964653155.1 uncultured Flavobacteriaceae bacterium
CTGTAAATTCCATGTATCGGCCAGTCCGGCATTGACTTCCAAAACATATTGCGCGGGTTGGTTGGAGGGTAACGACGACTCATCAAAAGGCTTCGCGTTTTTTTGGAAGCTCACAATTTTTTTGTCGGCAGAAACATAAATCAAGTCCAACGGAATTTGGGTGTTCTTCATGTAGAAAAAACGCGGTTGTTCATTTTCAAAAACAAATAACATGCCTTGCGTGTTTTCCATGCTACTGCGGTACATGAGTCCCGTTTCGCGATCAAATTCGGTGTCGGCAATTTCAATATCCAAACTTACGGTAGAAGAATCGGCGGCCTTATAAATGGTAAGTTCGCCTTCTTTTTTAAAGGTCACTTCGGTCTGTTTGATGCTTTTCTTTTCGTTTTTGCAAGCTAAAAACGTTAAGAAACACCCCATAGAAATCAGAAATAAAGCACGTTTAAATACCATAGTTATTGTACTTTGGTTTTAGGTTTGTAAACGAACATAAAATAGAGTCCGATTAAAATAAAAGGAATACTAAGCCATTGTCCGGTGTTTAAACCAAACCAATTGATGTATTCGTCGCCTTGCGGTTCTTTAACAAACTCCACAAAAAAGCGGATGCTCCAAAGCAGGATTAAAAACAGGCCGAACAAAAACCCGGTGCGGTTCTTTTTTTCGGTTTTCGAGTAGAAATACCACAAAATTAAAAACACGAAAATGTAACAAAACGATTCGTAAAGCTGTGCGGGGTGGCGGTACGGCACTTGTTCCAGTAGTTCGGGGTTGGCCGCAATCGCATCATAGGCCTTCTGTACGTTTTTTGTGCCGGCAATGCGCATGGCCTCATATTTGTTGTAATAATCTTGAATAAAGCGCACGCCTAAAGGAAAGTCGCCCGATTCTTTCCCTATGATTTCAGAATTGATAAAATTCCCGATACGGATAAAAATAGCTCCCGATGCCACCGAAATCACCACACGGTCTAAAATCCAAAGCAATGATTTGTATTTATATTTTTTTCGGTACAGGTACATGCCAATAATGATCCCAATGGCGGCACCGTGGCTGGCAAGCCCTTGAAATCCGGTAAACTCAAAACCACCCTTAAATTTGAATGGTAAAAAGATGCTGAAAAAATCTTCTGAAATTAATTCCGATTGATAAAACAACACATGGCCCAAACGTGCGCCCAACATGGTAGCCAACACGGTGTAAATAAAAAGTGGGTCCAAATAATCCAGCGACACTTTTTCTTTGGTGAAAATCCGTTTCATGATGTACCACCCCAAAATAAAGGCAGCCACCCACATGAGGCTGTAAAAATGGAGTTTGAAGTTTCCGGCAATATCAATGCCCGTTATGGGGTTCCAATCGAATTTTAAGAGTTGCATACGTGTTGTTTTTCGCCGTAAATATAACGGATAGAATGGGGTTTACTGTTAAAATTTATTTAAGAAGTTCTATTATTTCTACTTCAAAAATGAGGTTTGATTTTCCGGGGATGCCGCGTGTGCCCGATTCGCCATAAGCCAAATGGTACGGGATAAACAAGGTGGCTTTGTCGCCAACGTTGAGTTGCTGCAAGCCTTCCTTAAATCCGGGAATCATTCCCGCATTGGGGCCTATATTGGCGGTAATGGGTTGGTAGCGATCCATAGCTTTACGTTTCGGGTTTACGGCATCGAGAGCTTCGGCCGTTTCCAGTTTGCTGGTTTCCAGAAGTTTTCCGTTTTCAAAATAAACGGCGTAGTGTACCAACACCTCGGCGTCTTCGGGCAGTTTTTCGCCCGTTCCTTTTTTGGAAATATAATATTGTAGTCCAGATTCCATGGTTGTCGCTTCAGTCTGTTGCGTATCAAATTTTTCTTTGGAATCCTTTATGATGGCTTCGGCTTTTTCAGCCTTTTCTTTTTCCAATCGTTCGGCTTCCGCAAAATGGTTTTTAAACACCTGGGGGGCATCAAACTTTTTCGCCAATTTCCCTTTTCGGATGATTTCAATGTGTTCAATGGTGTCGTTTTGTTCAATGGAATCGACTATTTCAAGGCCAAGTACCACTTCGCCAAAAACGGTGTGGCAGCTTACACGGCGATCTTCACAGTTTTTGGGGTAGCCTTCTTCGTCAAACGCATCCAACCATGGGGTCGCTTTATGGGTAATGTAAAACTGACTGCCATTGGTGCCAAAGCCCGAATTGGCCATGGCCAAAATCCCTTTTTTGTCGTGTTTTAAATCGGGATGGAATTCGTCATTAAAACGGTATCCCGGATTGCCGGAGCCATCGCCGTTGGGGTCGCCGCCCTGGATCATAAAATCGGGGATAACACGGTGGAAAATTAATCCGTCGTAAAAATTTTTCTTTTTAAGGGAATCGGTAACCAAAGTGTTGGTGCCTTCGGCCAGCGATACAAAATTAGCCACCGTAGTGGGGGTTTTTTCCTGTTCCAATTTGGCGACCATAACCCCTTTGTTGGTTGTGAATTCAGCATACATGCCGTCTTCCA
>CAZZDI010000277.1:0-2487 GCA_964653155.1 uncultured Flavobacteriaceae bacterium
CCTTTTTCAACCGTAAAGGCATAATGTTCGTAAAGGTCGTCGTTATCCTCGTCGTCGGGCAATTGTGGCGTGTATTCGTCTATCATTGCGGTCTGTTTCCGTTACCCAACACCAAATCGATTACAGAAGTTTTTGGCAGTTTATCGCCGGCGTGAATCAGGTCGCCTTTATGCGATAGTTTCAACACCATATCTTTGGCTATATTATCTTCGTAAGTGATGTTTCCCACCTTAAAACCCAATGCTTCCAAGGTTGGTTTTACCTGTCTAAACGTTTTGTCAATCAACCCATCAGGAATTCTAATTTTTCGGTATCCCGAAGGGTTCAGTGTAATATATATTTTTCGGTTCTCCTTTACTTTATCGCCTACTTTTGGATCCTGATCAATCACCGAATATTTCGGATAATCGGGATTGTAATTGGCAGAATCCTGAATTTTCATTTCCAAATTATTCTGTTGCAGTTCAATTTGGGCCACTTCAATAGATTTCCCCCGTAAATCGGGCACCGTTTCAAAAGTACCGTGGTTGGTGCTAATGTTCAACCATTTTAAAATAATAAAACACAGCACTGCAAGGGCCACCACTGCCAATACAATTTGCTTTAAAAAGGCTTTACTGGTAAGGAATTTTAATGCGCTCATCTAACGAATTTTCAATTAGGCAAATATATAAAAACAGAACTGTTTTTTCTTTTGCTATTTATATGATATTTTAGCTCGACGTATTTCTAACTATAAACAAATACGTTTTATTGTCGATTAAGGATTTTTCCGAATACTAACATTAATTTTTTCGCTTCCGCGGAAGCAATACCACAATCATGAAGCACATTGCCATTATAATGGGCGGTTATTCCAGTGAATACCAAATATCGCTAAACAGCGGAAACGTGGTTTACGAAACCCTCGATGCCTCAAAATACAAAGCCTACCGCATCCATATTTTTAAGGACAAATGGGTATATGTTAACGATGAAAATGCAGAATTCCCCATTGATAAAAATGATTTTTCGGTTGAAGTCAACGGAAAAAAAATCACTTTCAACTGTGTGTTCAACGCCATACACGGCTCGCCGGGCGAAGACGGCTTTATGCAAGCCTATTTTAAACTATTGAACATACCACACACCAGCTGCAGTATGTACCAAGCGGCGCTCACTTTTAACAAACGGGATTTATTGAGCACCTTAAAACCTTACGGCATAAAAACGGCCGAATCGTTTTATTTGAATTTGGGCGATACCGTTAACGAAGATGCCATTATAGCCAAAGTAGGGCTGCCGTGTTTCGTAAAGGCCAACAAGGCCGGAAGTAGTTTTGGCGTGAGCAAAGTGCACAAAAAGGAAGATTTACAAAATGCCATTAATGTGGCTTTTAAGGAAGACGACGAAATTATCATCGAATCGTTTTTGGAAGGTACCGAAGTGTCGGTGGGCGTTATCTCCTATAAAGGCGAAACCAAAGTGCTGCCTATTACCGAAATTGTTTCCGAGAATGATTTTTTCGATTACGAAGCCAAGTATTTGGGAAAATCGCAGGAAATAACCCCGGCGCGACTGTCGGCCGAACAAGAAGCCAAAGTCACCGCCGAAGCCAAAAAGGTTTACGAAATATTAAAAATGACAGGCTTTAGCCGAAGTGAATTTATTTTTAAAAATGGCGAACCACATTTATTGGAAATGAATACCGTTCCCGGACTTACCAAAGCGAGTATTTTACCGCAACAGGCCGCGGCTGCAGGTATTCCGTTGGCCGATTTGTTTGGAAATGCTATTGAAGAGGCTTTAAGAAGCCTCCCTTAATCCCTCCAAAGGAGGGAAACTGTTGCTGAAATCAACAACGTAATTGTGTATATTTACGTAATAATTTCTCCCCCGCTTGTACTGAGCGAAGTTGAAGTATGGGGAGATTAAGAGGCACTTATGAAACGAGCATTATTTCCAGGGTCTTTTGACCCCATCACATTAGGGCACTACGATATTATAAAACGGGGCATTACCGTTTTTGATGAAATTGTAGTGGCCATTGGCATTAACGCCGACAAAAAATACATGTTCTCGCTAGAGGAACGTCAAAAATTTATTGAAGAAGCTTTTAAGGATGAACCCAAAGTTACCGTGGTGACTTACGAAGGTTTAACGGTAGATTTTTGCCAAAAAATTGGAGCTGAATTTATTTTACGTGGGCTGCGAAACCCTGCCGATTTTGAGTTTGAAAAAGCCATTGCCCACACCAACCGAAGCCTTTCGGAAATTGAAACCGTGTTTTTATTGACCGCTGCCGGAACATCTTATATTTCGTCGTCCATCGTGCGCGATGTAATTCGGAATCACGGAAATTACACCAAGTTGGTTCCGGAAAGTGTTCGGATAGAAAAATAAACTTCTGTGTTTTTTAATTTAAATGGAATCGCTTTTTAGAACCTGTGTCATCCCGAATGAGCGGAACGACAAGGAATCCCATAATTTTAAATATAGCTAAATCTG
>CAZZDI010000278.1:0-2428 GCA_964653155.1 uncultured Flavobacteriaceae bacterium
TTTGTGGACACAAAGACACCTCTTGAAATTATCAACGCTGCTAATATACGGATTCAGTCGGTTATTTTAAAATTTTTTGTATCTTTGGGCAAAGAAGCAAGTTGGGCGTTACCGTTTTTTGGTGCGCCCTTCTTCATTTAACCGTAAATTGATCTTACGGTCAAGAGCTGCCTTCCTTATGCGTTTGTTCAAAACGATAAAAAACCCTGCCTGACCCCTTTTTTCTTTCTTTAGCGGAACTTTCTTTCTTTTCAAAGGGAATTTTAAGCAAAAAAAAATTGCATCGCTTAAAACGGCTTATTTCGCTTCTGTAATTTTTCCCTGGTTAAATTTTCCGCTTGCTTTTTTATTTCTCAAAAAGGTATTTTATGCTGTTTTTTTTGAGGGTATTTTATGCTGTTTTTGGCTCCCTTTTTACCTTTTAGGTTTTTAGTATGTTTTAGTACCTTTTTTAAGGCTTGGGAGCGCCAGTGTTTACAGGGGTTCCCAAGCGCTATCCAAACTTTTTGCATATGAAAACAAACTTTTTGCATATGAAAACAAACTTTTTGCATACGGTTTCAAACGTATTTTTTCAAACCATACTTTTTTTTAGTAGGTTTGTAAAATGAAACAAACAACTTTAGTCCAAGACAATCGAATTACGACTGCTCGTTATGAGTTGAGTCTTTTAGAAAAGCGAATAATGTATTTTCTGCTTCGTGATGTGCGAAACAAATTTGTGTTAAATAGTACTGGGAACACCACTCTTTTTGATGATTTGATAATCAGGACAACTTCTTCGGCTCTGCGAAAAGGGTTGGATGAAACCAATCAGAAAAAAATAAAAGATGCGCTTAAGAGTATGCGTTTGCGTTCGTTCGAATGGCAAAACGAGTATCCCGAGGATCACGAGCTTCACGAATGGTTTGAGGTGGGATTTATAAATTATGGAAAATGGAAGAAGGGCGGGGATATAGAATTTCAGGTTTCAAAGGAGATTCTGCCTTTTTTCGTTGAACTCACTTCCCGGTTTACTGAATATGATTCGCTTATAGCTATGAGCTTAAAAAGTAAATGGTCGCAACGTTTTTATGAATACTGTTGCCAATGGCGAAAAGCCGGAGGATGGCAAATATCAATTGCAGATTTACGTGCGCAATTGATGCTTGAAAATAAGTACAAGGATTTTTCTGCTTTGAAAAAGAAAGTGATTGAGGTGGCTCAAAAAGAGCTGAAAGACCTGTACAAAAAAGGGGAATGCGATATCTGTTTTGAGTTTTCGGAGGTCAAGAACGGTCGTTCTGTTGAAGCGTTAAAATTCAAGGTTATATCCAAAAACAAAGGCGAGGAATTTCTTTCAAATGATGATATAGATTACTATGTGAGGACTGAATTGCATCGCATATTTGACACCAATAAAAAACCTAAGAACAAGGAGTTTGTAGGGAAAACAATGACAGTTTTAAGGCTTGATTTGGAGAAAATGAAGCATTGTTACAAGCGTTTGGAAACCACCGTAAAAAAGATGCCCAAGGGTGAACAGTCTAGGTATCTCCGGTATATCATCAATGAGGACTACTTAGAACAATAGCTATGAAAGGAAAAAAGAATGATTTTTCAATGACGTTCTACAATGACCAGGAACGCACGTTGTTTTTGGAATACGTCCACAACACGGGCAAAGCTGTGGCGTGGGCGAATGAAAAAAACATCCAATGGACGCACTATGTCATTTATGATCGAAGAACCAGGGCAATGCTCGATAGGGTTGTAAAAGAGAGATAAAAAAGCAAGTCTAAGAATTATCTTTCTTGTAAATTTCCTGTCCTGTAAAATGCCTGTTTATAAGCACGGAAAGATTGTATTCGCTTACTTTTAAATCCAAATGTCCGCTTTTTTCAAGTTCTAAAATGAGGTCGGTAATACTGCTGATCGTGTGCATAATTTATGATTTTAGTTTGTTGTACTCTTGTTCAAAATATTCGGCTTCTATTTTTTGCATTTCATAGTCCTCCGCTTTGCTCCAGGCATAGAAAATAGCCCCGAAAGAGAGCAAAACAAGACCGCCAATGACGCCCCAAACCCAATTGGGAACCCTTGTACTGTTTTTGCTCCTTACCGCCCTTAGATCGTCTAAAAATGCTTTTTCTTCCCTCTTTTGGTTTTCAAGCAAAGCCCGGACTTCCCGGCTGTCGATTCTTAGCTCCCTGGACGAAGCTTGCTCAATCCTTTTGGCGGTGCGCTCCATATCGTTCAACTTGTCGATTAGCACTTCCGCGATCGTGTCTATGTTGTGTCTCTTTGCCATAAATTTATCTTTCTAAGCCGAAGCCCCTATCTCTTTTTCTCGTTGTTTTTAGCTCCGGGTTTTGTCCGGAGAATGTTTTTTCCACCCCCATTTTTGAAAGGGTCATACTCCGGTTCACTTCCGAAGCTTTGAAGCTTT
>CAZZDI010000279.1:0-2426 GCA_964653155.1 uncultured Flavobacteriaceae bacterium
TTTCTTCATTATTATTTCGTTTTGTAAATTTCGATTATAGGGTTGTCTTTTTTTTATGCTTACCGCGTGTTAGCCGTTCGGTGTTGATTTTTCCTGTCATTTTATCTTTCAATTTGCTGCTTCGTTTCTGTCTGCCGTGCGTTGGATTGGTGGCTCTTTTGCAAAACTTGGCTTTAGCGTTGGCTTGTGTGGTTTTGCAAATGTGCCACCAATTGCAAAGACATTAATAATTTATACTTTGTCCAATTCTTCCATTAATGCTTTCCTTTTGGGATATTCAGTTCTCAAGTATGAAATAATTTCATTTGCTTTGTCTCTTGCTCCAAGTTTTATAATCTTACGGATATATCTGCAAGCATTTTGGTAATGGTCTCTCCCCATACTGTTTTTCATGTATTTCAGAACGCCATTTGCATATAATTCAACTATTTCATTTGCATAATGTTTTGAAAGATACTTTTCGTAATGGTCAATTGTGTTTAAATCGGGTGTTTTTTTAACCAATTCCAAAAGTCTGTCCCACCATTCTTCTTTTATGAAAATACTTGCAATCAAACCGGTATCAAGCCATCGTTTTTTAGTTGTAATATCCTGAATAACTGCTTCAACAAATGCAGTCCATTTTTCAGGTTTTACATACTGTTTCAGTATTTGGTAATAATCCTGCTCATTCCTGAAATTGTCAATAAATAACAGACGAGCGTATTCAATAATTCTTTCAGAGTCGTTTTGGGCTTGTGCTATTTTTAATAACCAGTCGTACCATTCTTTTGCTAATCCGGGTTTGTCTTTCAAATCATAATTTACTCCGTCCTTGGCTAATGAAATAGCTTTGTCATAATTTTTCTTTTTGAGTGCTTTTTGAATAGCTTCCCGCCTTAAATTTGAATTTGTAATGTTTTGTTCCAGATATTTTTCAGCAACATCTTCTCCTTTTGTTTTTAATAAAATATCGTATTTTATACTTTGGGCTTCTTTCCTCTCGTAATCAGACCTTTGAGCTTTTTCAACCTGTGCAAAAATACGCTCGGTTTCGTCTTCTGTTTTTAAAAGCAGTGCAGCAAGGCGTAAAACACCAATATGCCAATCCCAGCCCGAATAAATTTGTTTGTCGAAAGAAGTAAAACAATATTCAATAATTAGTTCCCTGATTTCTTCGGATAAATGTTCCTGAGCAATAGCATAAAGCATTTCATAAGCGGCATCAACACTTCCGCCAATATCACCATTGCTGTCATCCGAATATTGCAGGGCTTCGGTCATTTGCTCCATTACGGCAGTACAAATAAAAACGGCACTTTTATAATTGCGGTTGTTTATCTGTTTTTGTGCCGATTCCAAAAGGTTGTCAATGGCATTGCCTACAATCCTTGAAGCCGACCAGTCGATAAAGCCATGCCTGTCGGATGCCGTTTTAAGGATTGATTTTACCTGCTTTACATACAGTTCTTTCGATTCATCGGAATTGTGTTGAGCAAAAGACGATAAAAACAAATTCCTGAATGGGGCGTTTGTCGATGCCTTCTCACGTACAAATTGTTTCAATTCATCATGAGTTGCTTTTTCGAGCAATTCGTCAACCTGTTGTGCAATGGTTTTACGTTTTGCAGGATTAGAAGCTTGGTTTGTTTTTGTTCTTTTTGTCTTTTTGTTCAGTTCTAACTCATCTTGTTGCAGGTAAAAGATTACAGCAGCTACATGTTTACAAACCGGTCCCATATCGTAAGGGCAATCGCACACATACTCTGTAACAATTCCGTTTTTAAGGGTAAGTTGCACAGTGTAATCATCGGTGCCTTCAACAATGGCTTCGTACTCGCCCGGACTTATTTCCTCGGGTTCGTGTACATGGCCATTTTTGAAGTACTGCAAACCGCGTTTCAATATGGTTTCGTCTATATATTGCTCAAATTGGTTCAGTGGAATCTGCATCGTTTATCCTAATAAAAATTTTTCTATTTCTTCACTCGCTTATTTTTAAGCTTCCTTTGTTTTGTCTTTCAATTGTTGCGCTTGTTTGCGTATGGCGGTGATGAACTAAATTCCCTTCGGGAAGGGCTTTAAATTACTAATGTTCAACATCATGAAACAAAAATCTGAATTCTCTGTTATTGGTCGCGCCATGGCAACCGTTGCCGGCTTCGACCGTGTGTACCGAACCCTCGAACAGCAGGTAACCCCGCGTGGTCAGGCTAAGAGTACGTTTGAAAACTACATTCATCGAATTGCGCAGGTTTCGCAGCATTTCAACTGTTTGCCCGAACCTTCGCTGGGTAATGCCAGACAAGTTGTGAATTACCTTGGCCAATACACCCATCGGGTAGCCATCAGCAACACCCGTATCAAAAACATCGATGAGCGTGGCGTTACTTTTTCCTACAAAGATTACCGTGATAATGCCAATCAGAAACTGATGACCCTCACGG
>CAZZDI010000280.1:0-2392 GCA_964653155.1 uncultured Flavobacteriaceae bacterium
CATCGGTTTAATAAAAGAACGGGCCACTTTTGTCCATGATTTTTGGGACTTGAGCCACTTCTTTTTCACAGCACCAACGGCCTACGATGAAAAAGCATCCAAAAAAGCTTTTAAGGACGATACAGCTGAAATACTTAAAAAAGTAAAAGACATCATTTTGCATATTGACGATTTTACCGTAACCGCTTTGCAAAACGACATAAAAGGCTGGATTACCAGCAACGACATCGGTTTTGGTAAAGTGATGATGCCGCTACGTTTGGCCTTAGTGGGTGCTTTACAAGGCCCCGATGTGTTCGATATTATGTTTATGATTGGGAAAAATGAAACGGTTAAGCGTATTGAAAATGTTATAAAGGTGTTGTAAGCCAAAAATTCGTCATTTCGAGTGAATTTCGTGACAGAATGAATGAAATTTTTATCGAGAAAAGAATTTTCAATACAAAAATAGTTCTCGATACAATTTTTCGTTCTGCTTCGGCTACGCTCAGCAACCACTCAAAATCACTCGAACTGACGTCCAATAAATTGCCCTTAAAATGGATTTGCTAGTCCTATTTTAAGGGCTTTTTAGTTTTCATAAAATTGAATTTGTAAATAATTTCAGCTACCTTCGTTTACCTGTGCTGAACTTGTTTCAGTATTAAAACAGACGTATATCCTTAAAGTTAAACAAAGCTAAAAAGACACCGTAGCCCCAAGAACCAACATACTTTGGTTACCCTTAAAACGGGCATCTCCCCCACTCGTATCCAAATCCTGTTTTTCCAGTTTTTTAAGCATATTGGTAAAGCCGTAAATGTATTGCGCTTTAAGCTTAAAATTTTTAATACCTGCCGAAGCACCAACAGCGCCATTAAAATGAAACTGTGAAATGTTGGTGATATCTTCGGCCGATAAATTGGCGTAGTTATTTATGTAATACCCTTCCTGGTTTTTATCATCAAACTCCAGTTTACTGTTGTACTGTACCATGGGGCCAACATCAATGGTAAAATGGTTGGGAATCACTTTTACGTGCATAAGCATCGCCACTTGCACAGCAAACAATTTATAATCGATAAATTCATTTTCGGTGCTTATCAATTCCGGACGGCCTAAAATTTCTACATGGTTTTCCGATAGTTGCATGCCAAAACTGACATTGTACCAACGCAACGGAATATCAACATTCGCCATAAAGCCACCAACAAACCCGTTTGATGCTTTGGTTTCAAAATTATCGGTAAGAATATCTAATTTGGCAATCCCACCCGTTACGCCAAAACCATTGGTTATGGGATAATTGCCACGTTGGGCAAAATTATTTGTAACAAAACATAGCGCAACAGCTACTAATAGGGAAAGTCGGATTTGTTTCATTTGTAAGCCCAATAAGCAACCAAATATAACATATTTTTGTATCTTAATTTTTTTAACCTTTTAACCAAACATTATGAGCTTCTTTTATCTTCCCTTTATTATTATTGGCCTCGTTATTTTATTTGCATCCTTTTTTATTGTGAAGCAGCAAACCGCCGCTATTATTGAACGATTTGGAAAATTCCACAGTATTCGCCAATCGGGACTTCAGCTTAAAATTCCATTAATTGATAAAGTTGCTGGGCGTTTAAGCTTAAAAATCCAACAATTGGATGTTATTGTAGAAACCAAAACATTGGATGATGTATTTGTACGGCTGAAAGTATCCGTTCAATACCGTGTTTTGAGCCAAAAAGTGTACGATGCCTTTTATAAATTGGATTACCCGCACGACCAAATTACCAGTTATGTATTTGATGTGGTACGTGCCGAAGTGCCCAAAATGAAATTGGACGATGTATTTGTTAAAAAAGATGATATTGCACTTGCCGTTAAGGCCGAATTGAACGACGCCATGCTCGATTATGGTTTCGACATTATTAAAACGCTTGTAACCGACATTGATCCCGATCCACAGGTAAAAGCTGCCATGAACCGCATTAACGCCTCAGAGCGCGAAAAAATAGCCGCACAGTTTGAAGGTGACGCCCAACGTATATTAATTGTTGAAAAAGCCAAAGCCGAAGCGGAAAGCAAGCGTTTGCAGGGTCAAGGTATTGCCGACCAACGTCGCGAGATTGCCCGAGGTTTGGAAGAGTCAGTTGAAGTATTGAACCGCGTGGGCATAAATAGCCAAGAGGCCTCAGCGTTAATCGTTGTAACCCAACATTACGATACACTACAATCGTTAGGTGAAGAAACCAATAGCAACCTTATTTTATTGCCCAATGCACCACAAGCGGGCAGCAACATGCTCAACGATATGGTAGCCAGTTTTACCGCCAGCAACCAAATCGGTGAGGCCATGAAAAACGCCAAAAAGAAAAAGGAGGAATAAACAAACCGTTCCTCTTAAAACTTAAAAAGCCCA
>CAZZDI010000281.1:0-2372 GCA_964653155.1 uncultured Flavobacteriaceae bacterium
GTTTTGGGAAAAACCAATAAAACCAACTAATAGCATTAAAATTGAGAGCGCACTTTTTTGCATTATTTAGGGTTAGTTTTTGCTATCAATAATCATTTTTTGCATCAAAAGTATTTGTCTGGTTATGAAAAAAAGATTTTTAAAAAGAGATTCGTGTAAGTTATCGGCCAAAGTTAATTTTTCTGTATTCAATTTGTTTTTCTGATTTTCTACCACAATTTGTTTTTGCAAATCTGATTGACTTTTAAGCCATTCACTTTTTATTCTTTTGGTGTTAAAATACACTTTTAAAGTATAAACTGCCAAGCTCAACAGCAATATTAAAATCGTTATGCTAAAAAAATCGATTGCCATACCTATAATTTAAAAATGTGCGCCTTTATGGTATAGACGAAAAAACACCAATCCCCAAATGTTTTACCATATTGAAAAATTGGTGCCTTTTGATATGAACTGATTAATAGCATACTAAATTTAACCTAATAAACTGAACCTTAACTAATTTTTCGACAAAAAGTGATAAAAAAAGATTAAGCGCAGTAGTGTTAGCACCACACTTAATCTATAAAAAACCTCAACAACAAGATTTAACTTTTAAGGTTATAAGACTTGATGGTCTTGTCGTCTGATTTATAAAATAAATAGCCCCCCAGTTCATCCACTTCATATTCTGGTTTTTTATCTTTTAGCATAATTTCCTTATCTACTTTACCCGAATCTTTATCTACTTTTACAAGACCTGCACCGCCATCTAAATTGGTTAGAATAAATTGGGCATTTTCTGTTGCTGCGGTGGCCCTAAATCTGGTTGATAAATAATCGAACGAGGCACTTGCAATACCTGCAAACATATCGGCAGCACGTTTAGCTTGTTTACCTGTTTCGTTGTAACTATCCAAATCGTTAACACTACCAAATGCGCTTCGATTTGCGCCCGCCTTAGCGCTCATGGCCACGGTCATGGCTGTTGAAGCGACTGCCAATGCTCCACCAACAATTTTTCCAAAGGTGCTTCTTCCGGGCGATTTGTAATACGCATGGTAATTTTCCTTTCCATCAAAATCTACCAAAGTCATATTTTGGTCTGATGACAAGAACACGCCACCGTCTCTAATCTGCATGGTATTTGGGTCTTCTTTTTCATCGAAATTGCATTTGGCAAAATCACTTACATCACCCGAATTAGCATCAATAGCCATAATTTTACCATCGGCAGCTATTAAATAGCGGTTGTTTTTATCATCGAAAGTAGATGCTACCGAGGCCGCTCGTTTATATTTTAAAGGTTTGTTCCAAATTTGTTCACCGGTTTTTAGGTCAACTATATTTGCATCTTCGCTAGTAATATAAATTAAACCTTGTGGTGTTTCTGCCATGAGCATAATATTTTCACCTGTTTTTAAAGGCTTTTTAAACAAGGTATTTCCATCAAATGAAATTTTATTAATACCCCCTTCATAAATACCAAACAAAATACCATCATCCTGCACATAAAAATGCTGCACATAGCCTTTTGTTTTTGGAGCTTTTTCCCAAAGGTCGTCTCCTGTTGCGGCACTAAACATGGTGATTTTCGATTCTGCTTTTGCGCCCAATGCACCGCTACCGCCGGCCACATCGCTTACAACGGCCAAACCTTGTGGTAAAATTTCAAAATTGGTAACGTTTCCTTTTACTTTGCGCTCTTCTTTCCATACTTCGGTACCGTTTCCATCCAACTTATAAATTCTGGTATTTTTTCCGTTGGCCGTGGCTTCAAAAGCATAAATATCAGTTTCGCTTTCGTTGCAAGTCATCCAATTGACGTTTTTCACTTTGTTTTCCCAAAGGGTTTCACCCGTTTTAGATTTGGCCATAATACCTTGCGAAGTCGGTATCAATAATTTGTCTTTCAACAGCATTGGCGTACCGGTAACCGCAAAATATTTCATGGTTACTTTACCTGGTTTTGTTAAAAAGAATTCATAATCCAAATTCCCCGTTGCTAAATCGTAAACACCAACTTTAGGCGTCACGTTTTCGGCTTTTCCGCCCCCTTTTTGAAAACCACTAACTACTAATTTGTTTTGGGGCATCATAACATCGCAGGTAAATACATTTTTCCAACCTTTAGATTCTGTCGTAAAAAGTACTTTTCCTGAAATATGGTCAATTACCGCTTTTTTAGACGATAAATTTGCAAAACCAGTTTGCCCCACCATAACATACGGCGACATGGGGACAAAATTTAACTCCTCAGGTTTTACTTTTCCGTACTCTGTAAAATTGAATAATAATTGGTTGGTATCTGGTTTTACGCCTACCAAACCATTATTTGTTGCTACCACCAAAGTACCGGCAACGGTTAACGTCATTTGGTTAATACTCGCTCC
>CAZZDI010000282.1:0-2361 GCA_964653155.1 uncultured Flavobacteriaceae bacterium
CGTAAAACTTTTAAAATAGCGTGAAGCGAACACATCGCGAACACCTAAACTAAAAACGCCTTTTCCGTTGAGTATTTTTTTCCGAAGCCCGAGGTCTAAAAAGGCAATATCATCGTTTTCGCCTTGCACGGTTTTGTATTCAGACTCGTAATTTCCGGTAGCTTCAAAATCGAAATTGGCGGGCAATTTGATTTTGGCCATGAGTTTTGAAGTCCACTGATCACCCTTAAAATCGAACACTTTCGACTCGAACGTTCCCTCGCGATTAAAGCTGTTATAATTGAAATCGACATTAAATGTTAGCCAATTTATGGGCGTGTATTTAGTATTGAACTCGATACCCACTGTGCTGTTTGTGCCAATATTTTCTGGGCGAGTGGTATTTACGTTGTTTTCGGCCGTGGTGATACGCTCAATCATATCGGTAGTAAAACGGTGGTACACTCCAAAATTCAATGATGTTTTGCCGATATCCAAAATGGTGGTGACTTCGTATGAATCGGTAAATTCTGGCTGCAATTCTGGGTTACCTTGACGGATGCTAAAACTATTTCGGATGTTGAAAAACGGATTTAAATCCCATAATCTTGGCCTGTAAATTCGCTTGGAATAACCTGCTTGCAACGACAACGTTTCTGAAAACTTATACGAGGTATGCACACTAGGGAAGAGATTGGTATAGTTTTGGTCGTTGGCCTCGTTGGTGGTTTCCAAAAGGGTTTTTAGGTTGGTTTGCTCTAAACGCAGTCCGCCTTTCAATCCCCATTTTTCACCTTCGTAAGCCCCAGAAAAATATGCCCCCAACACTTTTTGGTCGTAGTTGAAAATATTGGTCAGCCCCGTATCGGTTATAAATTCGCCGTTTATCCAGTTCTCCACTTCGTAATCATTGCTTACGTCGTTCATCACGTATTGCGCCCCTGTTTCGATGCTCCATTGTTCTGAAAAGGGTTTCATATAATCCAGTTTGAACGTGAAATTATCCTCAGCAAAATCGGTTCGCGTTTTTTGTTGGGCATCGCGATCTTCGCCGGAAACAGTCACATCGTTAAACAACGAATTTTGGTCTTTTGCAAACGAATTTCCGGTGGCACTGAAGAGCAAATCGTGGTCTTCGTGGTCTGTAAAATCTTTTTTATACACCAACTCGTACTGCCATTTGGGGTTGGTGGCATCAGTCACTTCCGAACGGTTCCATTCAGACACCAAAGCATCGGCCTCGTCAAAAAGTCGGAAACTATAATTGGATGGCTGATCTTCGACTTCGTAAGCAAAATTCCCCGAAAGGGTAAACACATCGTTTGGTGTGAGGTAATAATCCGTACCCAAAGTGATGTTATAAAATTTTTCGTTTCGGTAGTCGGTTCCGGTATTGAAAAGCGTGGTGTTATTTTCTAAATCGGTATTGATATTTTCGCTGTCGCGCGGATAGCTCCTGCGTCCCAACCCCAGCTGGGTAAAGAGGTTGAATTTTTCCGACCGGCGGTTTAAACTGATGCCCACACTGTGGTTATCCGGCACCCCCGTATTAAGACTCACCGAGCCGTTCAAGCCTTTGCGCTCTTCCTTTTTTATGATGATATTGATAATGCCCGAAGTGCCCTCGGCATCATATTTGGCCGACGGATTGGTGATCACTTCGATGCTTTCAATCATATCGGCGGTAATGCTGCCCAGTGCTCCGCCATCTTCGGTTAAAATGGAAGGTTTTCCATTGATGAGCACTTGCACCCCCGAATTTCCGCGGAGGCTAATGGCGCCTTCAATATTCACATTTACCGAGGGCACGTTATTGAGCACATCTAAAGCACTCGTACCCGTACTGGCAATATCCTTGCCCACATTGAACACCCGTTTATCCAGTTTAAATTGGGTTCGCGATACTTCGGCCTGCACCACTACTTCATCGAGTTGGGCAGTATCTTCGGCCAAGCTAATTATTCCTAAATTGACGGTGCTATTTTTTACTTCAAAATCGCGGATACTCTTGGTTACAAAACCAATAAAACTCACTTGGATGTAATAATTATTGGCTTCGGTTTCTAAAGTAAAAGTACCTTCTTCGGTTGTGGTGGTGCCCGAAATGGGCTTATTTGTTGCATTATCGGCCAACATTACCGTGGCATACGCCAATGGCTGATTACCGGATTGCTCCATAACCTGCCCTTTTATGGTAATGGTTTGGGCAACACTAACAAAACCGAGCATCAATAAAATACTGAATAAGACTTGGGTAGTGGTTTTCTTTAAAATCATGTTAAAAAATTCAGCTAAAGATCTTGATTTTATTTGTTTAGCTGTTATAAGGAAACGTTAATTTTAGTTGATATAGCTAAATCTACATAAAATGTCATGCTGACG
>CAZZDI010000283.1:0-2357 GCA_964653155.1 uncultured Flavobacteriaceae bacterium
CTGGGGTTTTACGAAGCCCTAAAAGGCGAGCATCCCGTATTGCCCATTTTTATTTTCGACAAAAACATTCTGGACAAACTGCCCGAAGACGATGCCCGGGTCACTTTTATTTTTGAAACGCTACAACGCATGCGCAATACGCTCCAAAAAGAGCAAAAAAGTAGCATTGCCATGTATTACGATACGCCCGAAAATGTATTCAACAACCTAATTGAAGAATATGATGTCGCCACCGTTTTCACCAATCACGATTACGAGCCCTATGCTACAGAGCGCGACAATCAAATTAAATCGCTTTTAGCAGAAAACCATGTAGGGTTTAAAACCTTTAAAGACCAAGTCATTTTTGAAAAAGACGAGGTAGTAAAGAACGACGGCAATCCGTATGTGGTGTACACGCCGTACATGAAAACCTGGAAAGAAAAATTTAAAAACCATAATCTCGAAATTTATTACACCAATAGTTATTTAAAGAATTTGGTGGAACACAGCAGATTGCCCAATGTATCGTTAGCAGATATGGGTTTTAAAACGGCTTCGCAAAAAATAGAAGATTATACCGTAACGCCAACGCTCATTCAGGAATACGAAAGTAAACGGAATTTCCCAGCACAGGGTGCCACCTCGCGTTTGGGGCCACACTTGCGGTTTGGAACGGTAAGCATCCGAAAAATGATAAAAAAAGCCATTGCCGAAAACAACGAAACCTTTTGGCAGGAACTCATTTGGCGAGAGTTTTTCATGCAGATTTTATGGCACTTTCCGCATACGGTTACAAAAAGTTTTAAACCCAAATACGACCGCATTGAATGGCGCAACAACGAAGATGAATTTAAACGTTGGTGCCAAGGAAAAACGGGCTACCCCTTGGTTGATGCCGGCATGCGTCAACTCAACCAAACAGGCTTTATGCACAACCGCGTACGCATGTTGGTGGGCAGTTTTTTATGCAAGCACCTACTGATTGACTGGCGTTGGGGCGAGGCTTATTTTGCCGAAAAACTGCACGATTACGACATGGCGAGCAACGTGGGCAATTGGCAGTGGGTAGCCGGCAGTGGTGTAGATGCCGCACCCTATTTTAGGATTTTTAACCCCACCACACAAATTGAAAAATTCGATAAAAACTTAAAGTACATCAAAACTTGGGTGCCCGATTTTCAAGAACTCACCTACCCCGAAAAAATGATAGACCATAAGTTTGCCCGCGAACGCTGTTTAAAGGTTTATAAGGCGGCTTTGGATTAAAAAAATAATGTATTTTAAATTCTTTATTTTTTACAAAAACCATTGAATTGCGCATTCAAAAAACCTTAAAATTTTGTAACTTAATAGTGGCTAAATCTCAATTAAAATGAAAAATATTCTGCTCACCATAGATTTTGACGGCAACGAACAGATTCTGCTCGACAAAGCCACCGAACTGGCCGAAAAATTCCATTCTAAAATTTGGGTGCTTCACATTGCAGCTCCCAATCCAGATTTTGTGGGTTATGAAGCCGGCCCCCAGCACGAACGCGACTTTAGGGCCAATGAATTGTGGGACGAACATAAAAAAATTCAGCAGTACAGTGCCACGCTAAAAGAAAAAGGACTAAACGCCGAAGCACTGCTTATTCAAGGGGCTACGGTTAAAACCATCATGGAAAAAGCCAACTCATTAAACATCGACCTTATTATTGCGGGGTATAATGACCACGGTTTTTTATACAATGCCATCATAGGAAGTGTTTCCAAACAAATTATTCAGGAATCTAAAATACCAGTTTTGATTGTTCCGCTAGATCAATAACCCCTTCCCTGTTTTTATATTTCGGTTTTAAACCAACCATTGGGTTTTGGTTATTTAAAGTATCTAGATTAGCACTTTTTTACCCGTTTTAATACAGTAATTTGTTAATTTTACGTTTCGAACTTTAAACTAAGAAACAACATGAAAATACTGGCCATTGGCAAAAATTACGTTTCAAACCCTGATGAAATCAGCGCCAACAAAACCGGAAACCAAATTATATTTTCAAAGCCTGAATCGAGCCTTGTTAAACACAATAACAATGTAGCCTATCCCGGTTTTACCAATCAGTTGAATTATGAAGCCGAATTGGTAATTAAAATTGGAAAAAAGGGAAAGGACATCGGTTTGAACGATGCTGCATCTTATATCTCGGAAATCGGCATTGGTATTGATTTTACGGCAAAAGATATTTTTAATGCCAGTAGGGAAAACAAAGGCCCTTGGGATTTGGGCAAAGGCTTTGACGGTGGCGCACCTATTTCAGGTTTTAAGCCTATTTCCAACTTTCCAAAATTAAACGACATCAACTTCAAATTGATTATAAATGGCGAAGAAAAACAAG
>CAZZDI010000284.1:0-2357 GCA_964653155.1 uncultured Flavobacteriaceae bacterium
ATTCCTGAAAGTGCATCAGACTTTTTGGGGCAGTTTAGTTTTCCAAATTTTGCCGTAATAACCAGTGTAGATGTTTGGGTAACGGCTTTTACCATTGCATTGGTTGCGAGTTTGGAAACCTTATTGTGCGTTGAGGCAACCGATAAGATAGACCCGCATAAAAATGTAACGCCAACAAACAGAGAGCTATTGGCACAGGGCACAGGAAACATTCTTTCTGGTTTAATAGGAGGGTTGCCTATTACACAAGTTATTGTGCGTAGTTCTGCAAATATTCAGTCGGGCGGTCAATCAAAATTATCGGCCATTATACATGGTTTGTTGTTGTTAATTTCAGTGATACTGATTCCTAGACTGTTGAACATGATTCCGCTTTCTGTTTTGGCCGCTATTTTATTGGTAGTAGGTTACAAACTTGCAAAGCCGTCACTGTTCAAAATTATGTACAACCTAGGCTGGAAACAATGGGCACCGTTTATTGTAACCGTTGTAGGTATTGTATTTACCGATTTATTGTTTGGCATAGGGCTTGGCCTTTTGGTGGGTATTGTCGTTATTCTATTGAAAAGCTACCAAAACTCGCATTTCCTTCATATTGAAGATAAAAGTAATGGTAAGCACAAAATAAAAATGACACTTGCCGAAGAAGTAACCTTTTTTAACAAAGGCGCCATTTTGAAAGAACTGGACAGCCTGCCAAAAGACACCTATTTAGAGCTAGACCTGTTAAAGACCAGGTATTTGGATAACGATATTATTGAAATTCTTGAAGATTTTTTATTCAAGGCCAAAGAGCGCAACATCGATATTAAATTGGTATCAAAACGCGGTGTTGAAGAAAATCCCGAAAGTTTCATCAAATTCTTTAACGAAAGGCCAAAATCAAATTTAAGTTTAAGTTAAAAAACCATGGAAGGCGGTAAGTATAAAATTTTAGTACTATCGAACTTAAAGGACGCTCCCGAAGCTATGCTAAAAAGCGCAGTGGCTTTGAGCGAAGCCGTTAATGCAGAAATAAAGCTTTTTCATGTAAAAAAACCCACCGATGTAGTTGAAAGAGAAAGCCAATTATCTACCTTTCGCACCATAAACGAGCAGCATAGCTTAACCAAGGGCAATATAGATAACCTTGTAAGTTCAGTTTCAAAACATTATAAGGTTGCCTTAGATTATGGATATGCTTTTGGCAATATAAAAAATGAAATTGAGGCCCAAATGGAAACATATCGGCCAGACATTGTTATTTTAGGAAAGCGAAAAGCTAAAATTGGTATAGCTGGAGACAAGGTGGTTAATTTTGTTATGAAAGCCCATAAAGGGTCGGTTTTTGTTCTGAACAACCAAAACTTTATAGAGCCCAATAAAGCGTTTTCGGTAGCCATTTTAAGTGAAAACCCAACCAATTACCATGATGATGAATTGGCCAATAATTTGATAGAACGTTCTCAAAAACCCATAAAACTATTTGAAATTACATCAAAAACAAGCAAACAAGAAAGTAGCAAGGCCGATGTAGCGGATAATGAAATCAAATTTGTATTTGAACGTAACAACGATACTGTTGGCAATCTATTAAAATACGTACTAAAAAACAAGGTCAGCCTATTGTACGTAAGCAAAAAAAGTAAAAATAAAGGAGGTTTAAAAAAATCAGATATTAAAGATATTATCAATAAAACTGAAGTGCCTATTTTTATACCTGGAGACTATTAAGCCCAATTAAAAATTAAAAACAAGAAATTATGAAAGCACACACTAAAGAAACCCAGGCAACAATGACGCCAGAAAAGTCATTACAATTTTTAAAAGAAGGAAACCAAAGGTTTGTAAATAACCTAAAAGCAAACAGAAACCTTCTAGAGCAGGTCAACGATACCAGCGAAGGGCAATTTCCTTTCGCCACTATTTTAAGCTGTATCGACTCTAGAGTGTCGGCCGAGCTGGTTTTCGATCAAGGATTGGGCGATATTTTTAGTATCCGTATTGCAGGAAACTTTGTGAACGAAGATATTTTGGGCAGCATGGAATTTGGATGCAAGCTAGCAGGAACCAAAATAATAGTGGTTTTGGGCCATACAAGCTGTGGAGCCATAAAAGGCGCTTGCGACGATGCCAAACTTGGAAACTTAACAACCATGTTGGGTAAAATAAAACCGGCAGTAAAAGCAGTTGAAGAGCCTACCGACACCAGCCTAAGAAACTCGAAAAACTTAGATTTTGTAAACAACGTAGCCAAGATGAACGTTGCAATGACTCTTGAAAACATCAGAAAGCAAAGCCCCGTTTTAAAAGAAATGGAAAACAATAAAGAAATTGATATCATAGGCGCTATGTACGATATCAATACAGGCGAAGTT
>CAZZDI010000285.1:0-2349 GCA_964653155.1 uncultured Flavobacteriaceae bacterium
TGTATATCGGTAATGCGTTTTTTCAGGAAACTCGCATACGAATCTTCAGTTAATTTTGGCAATTCGTAATCGTTATCCTTATAACCAAAACCAGAAATAGGCGAAATTACCGCCGCCGTACCTGCCCCGAACATCTCTTTTAACGAACCGTTTTGGGCCGCTTCAACCACTTCTTTCACACTTAATTTTCTAACTTCAACAGGAATATTTTCCGATTTTGCCAACTCGATAATACTTTTTCTGGTAATCCCATCAAGAATTCTGTCGCTTGTTGGCGCTGTTACCAAAGTATCATTAATGCGAACAAAAATATTCATCGCTCCGGCTTCCTCGATATATTCGTGGCTGGTATCATCAGTCCAAATGACTTGTTGGTACCCTTTTTCAACCGCTAATTGGGTTGGGTAAAACTGCCCGGCATAGTTTCCGCCTGCTTTGGCAAAACCTACACCACCATTGGCCGAACGCGAATATTTTTCTTCAATAAGTACTTTTACTTCACCCGAAAAATATGCTCCAGACGGTGCTGTACAAATAATGAACTTGTAAGCATCGGCCGGCGATGCGTGGAAACCGTTTCCGCTGGCAAATACAAACGGACGGATGTAAAGCGAACTGCCTTCTTTTTCAGGAATCCAATCTTCATCTACTTTTAACAGCGCTTTTAAACCATCCATAAAATAACTCTCCGGCAATTCTGGAATAGCCAATCGCTTTGAAGAAATATTCAAACGTTTAAAATTATCCAACGGACGGAACAACCAGACTTTTCCATCAGCATCTTTATAGGCTTTCATCCCCTCAAAAACCGACTGCCCATAATGGAAAATCTTAGCAGAAGGATCTAAGGTAAGAGGTTGGTAAGGCACCACTTTTGGGGCTTGCCATGCGCCGTTTTTAAAATCGCATTCCAACATGTGGTCTGAAAAAACATGTCCGAATTTCAAATTATCAAAATCTATCTCGCTGATTTTAGAAGTTTTAGCTTTTAAAACCTCTATATCGTGGATTATAGTACTCATAAGTCCAGTTATTTAAAGACACAAATTTAAAGAAAATCGTCTTTAAAAAAGCGGTATATTTACATAAATCGTTTAAAATTGAAATATTAAGCTTATGAAGCGCATTACCCTCTTCGTTTTTTGTGCATTCGCCTTATTGTCGTGCAAAAATAAAACGGAAGAAACCCCTGAAATACCACAAAACTTTTCAAAAACCAGCTATCAATCCTTCGGAAAAACCATCGTTCCCAATGATGCTATTGCGGCTACATCAATGGCAGCGCATTACCAAACGATGTCTGTGGGCGATAGCATCAATTCTAAAATGAAAGCCAAGGTAAATAGCGTGTGCCAAGCCAAAGGGTGCTGGATGCGGTTGGATTTGGAAAACGGCAACGAAGCGATGGTAAAGTTTAAGGACTACGGATTTTTTGTTCCGAAAGATATTGCCGGAAAAGAAATCATCGTAAACGGAAAAGCCTTTGTAAATGAAGTTCCGGTGGAAGAATTGCGCCACTACGCCCAAGACGCCGGAAAAACCGAAGAAGAAATTGCCCAAATTACAATGCCAGAGCGCACATTTTCATTTGAAGCCGACGGCGTTTTACTGATAAATTAACCACCTTTGAAAAGAGAAATTATAGTTACTGCCGATGGTTCTACCACCATCCACATTCCCGAATGGAACGAACAATACCACTCCAAGCACGGCGCCATTCAAGAGGCTTACCACGTGTTTATAAAGCACGGTTTGCTTTATTGCAACGAAAGGTATCATTCTAAAAATGTTATAAAATCACCACAAAACGTCACTTCGAGCGAAGTCGAGAAGTCTTACAACTCAGGTTTAGATAGAATTTCAATTCTAGAAATCGGTTTCGGTACGGGGCTAAACGCTTTTATCACGCTATTGGAAGCTGAAAAATTGAATCAAAACATCAATTATGTTGGTGTTGAAGCCTATCCTGTTTCAGCCGAAGATATTTCAAAATTGAATTACACCAAAGCACTAAAAACCGACAACAGCGAATCTACTTTCAAAAAAATCCATGATATACCTTGGGAAGAAAGCCACGATATTACAGACACCTTTTCATTGACCAAACGGCAACAATTCTTTTCTGAAATTGATGATGAATCCTGCTTCGATTTAATTTATTTTGATGCCTTTGGGGCACGCGTTCAGCCAGAACTTTGGACGGAAGATATTTTTAAACGTATGCACCGCGCATTAAAACCCAACGGCGTTTTGGTGACCTATTCAGCAAAGGGCAGTGTTCGCCGAGCCATGCAAAGCGTTGGCTTTTTAGTTGAAAAATTGCCCGGCCCACCCGGAAAACGTGAAATG
>CAZZDI010000286.1:0-2345 GCA_964653155.1 uncultured Flavobacteriaceae bacterium
ACATCATGATGGTCACGACCTAAAACCACCGGACCAATTTTTCCTTCGTTGATGGCATCGTTAAACGCTTTGGCAATTTTCATTCGTCCTTCGGCATCGGCATATAAAATACGAGCTTGAGATCCTACTACCAATTTGTTTTCTTGTGCACCACGAATCCACTGAATGTTGTCTTTCATTTGCTGTTGAATTTCTTCGGGCGATGTTTTAATCATTTCCTCTAAAACTTGGCAAGCAATATCATCGGTTTTTTGCAAATCTTCGGGGTTGTTACTTGCACACACCCAACGGAATGGACCAAAACCGTAATCGAAACACATGGGGCCCATAATATCTTGAACATACGATGGATATTTAAACTCACGACCCAAAGTCGGGTTTGGATTCATAACATCCGCTCCGGCACGAGAAGCTTCTAACAAAAAGGCATTTCCATAATCAAAGAAATACGTTCCTTTTGCCGTGTGTCTATTAATGGCATCTGCATGACGACGTAAGGTTTCCTGTACTTTTTCTTTAAACAATTCTGGTTCTTCTGCCATCATTCGGTTCGATTCTTCAAACGATTGACCTGCAGGATAATATCCGCCCGCCCAAGGATTGTGTAACGACGTTTGATCAGAACCTAAATCAATATGTACATTTTCTTGATCGAATTTTTCCCAAACATCCACGATATTTCCAAGATAAGCAATAGAAACCACTTCTTTATTGGCTTGTGCTTTGCGAACGCGAGCCACTAAATCATCTAAATTTTCAATCACTTCGTGAATCCAACCTTGGTTGTGGCGAATTTTGGTAATTTTCGGATTCACTTCGGCACAAACAGTAACGCAACCCGCAATGGTTCCTGCTTTTGGTTGTGCACCACTCATTCCGCCTAAACCAGAAGTTACAAACAAGTTTCCTTTTGGCTCTTTACCGATTTTTCTGAAACCGTTTAAAACAGTAATCGTAGTTCCGTGTACAATTCCTTGCGGACCAATGTACATATACGATCCGGCAGTCATTTGCCCGTATTGAGTAACGCCTAATGCATTGAATTTTTCCCAATCGTCTGGTTTGGAATAATTCGGAATCATCATTCCGTTCGTTACCACAACCCTTGGTGCGTTTTTATGTGAAGGAAATAAGCCCATTGGGTGACCAGAATACATAACCAATGTTTGCTCATCGGTCATTTCGGCCAAATACTTCATGGTTAATAAGTACTGTGCCCAGTTGCTAAAAACCGCTCCGTTACCACCATAAGTAATTAATTCGTGCGGATGTTGTGCTACTGCGTAATCCAAATTGTTTTGAATCATCATTTGAATAGCTTTCGCCTGTAACGATTTACCTGGGTATTCATTGATATCGCGCGCATACATACGGTATTTTGGACGGAAACGATACATGTAAATGCGTCCGTAATTTTCTAATTCTTCCTTAAATTCAGGAAGTAAGGTTTCGTGATGTTGAGGTTCGAAATAACGCAATGCATTGCGCAGCGCTAATTTTTTTTCTTCGTCCGTTAATATTTCTTTACGCTTTGGTGCATGATTAATAGTGGCGTCAAAAAGTGCCGATGGTGGCAATTCTGTTGGTATTCCCTGTAAAATTTCTTCTTGAAATGTCATGGTTTTTGGTTTTGCTTTTTTTCTGATTTGATCTACTAATTTATTAAATCCGTAAGGACAATGCTTGCATCCGCTCATGCAACAATGTCCACGATCTAATAGGTATTTCTCTGTAAACACGCGAAAACCGCGGTCTGAAAGGTAAAAATCTTCGCCTTCCACTAAAACTTTCTTCATAATCACAAATTTAGTGATTTATTTTTGTATTCTGAAGGATGCAGGGTGTTGGATGTTTTTTGTATATTTGGCTAACTAACGTAATTAACAGCTTATGAGCTTTAAGTTTGAAAAATTACATATTTGGCAAAAGTCAATGGATTTTGGAGAAAATATTTATAAGCTTTCAATAAAGTTTCCTAAAAATGAACAGTATAATTTATCTTCACAAATTCTTCGTGCTTCGGATTCGGTTGCTTTAAATATTTCGGAGGGTTCAATAATGCAGTCAAATGCAGAGTTTAACAGGTTTTTAAACTATTCTGTTCGTTCTCTTGCTGAAGTTATTACCTGTTTATACAAAGCTCAACGTCGAAAATATATTGACGAACCATCTTTTGAAATGCTTTATAATGAAGCTTATCATTTAATGAATATGATTATTGCTTTTAAAACGAAACTGAAATGACACCACACCCACCCATCATCCCACATCCATCATTTTTTCTATGCTTCTAATTATTTCAAAATTTTGGGTACCAAAAGGTTTTTCGGGAATCACCATTTTTC
>CAZZDI010000287.1:0-2311 GCA_964653155.1 uncultured Flavobacteriaceae bacterium
TCTCCCGGTTTTATGGATTCTGAAATTTCGGAACCATCACCAAAATTTACTGCGTACAACACCACACCTTCACCAAGCGGGGTAATGGTTACCAATCCGGTATTGTCTTGCGTTACACTAACCGCGGCCGAAATATTGGTAGGCGCAGCAATGCTATCTACATAATCGGTGCTGTCGTCCTCTTGCGAACAGCCTATGGCTATTAACGCAACAAGGAAAAGTTGGAATGTATATTTTAAAATTTTCATGTTTTATTTTTTTAATAATTAGGGTTTTGTGCCCAGTTACCGTTTGAAAATTGAATTTCTTCAATAGGAATGGGAAATACCTCGTGTTTCCCTGCAGTAAATCCATCGATTTCCTGGGCGGCTTTTCCCGTTCTTACCAAATCGAAAAAACGGTGTCCTTCGCCAACCAATTCCACGCGACGCTCATGAGCAATGGCATCGGTTAATGCAGCGCCTGTAGAACTTACATTATGGTTGCTATCGCCAAAGGCTCGCGCCCTAACACGGTTTAAATAGCCTTGTGCTTTACCATCGTCAATGTTACCACGGTTATAGGCTTCGGCAGCCATCAACAAAACATCGGCAAAACGAATGGCCCTGTAGTTATTGGGGTTGGTTAAATTTTGGTCGCCCGTGTTTAAATCGCCTTTTCTGGCAATATATTTTCTGTTGAAATATCCTGTGTGTTCATTTCCTGTTCCGAAGGTAGCCCCTGTCTGTGCTGCCCAATTTTCAATATCCAAAATGGCGACATCTTTTCGTAAATCGCCCGCTTCAAAAGCATCGACCACTTCTTGGGTAGGCACATTGAAACTGAAACCCGAATCGAAAACCGGCCCAGAATAATTTCTAATACCATTAAAACCAACGGCTACATTTCCTTCGCTACACTGCAAACACTCGAAACCAGCACCTTCAGCATCTGTGTATTGTACTTCGAATACCGATTCGACGCCATTCTCTCCGGCATGTTCAAAAATAGTGTTGTAATCGCTCACCAAATCGTACGGCCCATTGGCGATTAAGTTGTCAAGTACTGTGGCGGCTTCAGAAAACTTATCTTGATACAAATAAGCTTTTCCTAAAAGTGCCTGGGCAGAACCCTTGGTGGCACGCCCTACTTGCGGAGCGGTATAGTTCAAATTGGCCACGGCATATTTTAAATCGGCTTCAATTAAAGCATACACTTCAGAAACCGGTGCACGCGGCACGGACGTTTCATCGCCCAATTCAAAACGGGTTTCCTTTAATGGTACTGGGCCAAACCATTTTACTAGCTCGAAATAAAAGTAGGCTCTTAAAAAACGGGCTTCGCCAACAATTATTTCCCGGCCTTCAAACTCGGTTTTATCTTGAAATTCCAAAAGGAAATTGGCACGGTTTACACCAGCGTACATCCAGTTCCAAATATCTCTTAGATTACTGTTTACGGGTGTATGAATCATGTCGTCTATCTGCTGGAAACCAACCACATCGGTGGGGCTTTCGCCACCAGCCAAAGTATTATCGGAAGCAATTTCGCCAAGCATCACATTCACGTAGGTAGATTGCAATAAATCGTAAACCCCTACCAATGCATTGTAATAATCGTCCTCAGAATTAAAGTAACTTTCTGAATCAATACTGTATCGGTCCACTTCTTCTAAATAAGCATCACCGCAAGAATGCGTTCCTAAGGCTAATGTTATTAACAAGAAGGCTATTGCTGTTTTGTTTATATAATTTTTCATATTGCTCATTTTTTAAAGTGATAGGTTTAATCCTAAAATAAATTGTCTTGAAATGGGATAAAAACCATAATCTATACCGCCTCCAATGGCTGCTCCATTGGTAGCTGCGGGGTCGTAACCATTGTATTTGGTAAAAGTGAAAGCGTTATTGACTGAAGCATACAATCTAAACTTGTCGATGCCCAATTTTTCAATTACCGATTCTGGCAATGAATACCCCAATTGGATATTCTGGATACGCAAGAACGAAGAGTCTTCCACATAAAAATCTGAAAACAATTTGTTGGTGGTTGCCCCTACCGTTGTTCTGGGCACCGTATTGCTTGTACCTTCGCCCGTCCATCGGTTTAAGTAGAGATTCAAACGGTTTACATTGGGCTGGTCGCGCTCGTAATTACGCACCGTTTCTTTACCCAATTCGGCGTACATATAAGCGCCAAAATCGAAATTTTTATAGTTGAAACTTAAGTTAAGCCCCATAATATAATCGGCTTGGGGTTTTCCAAGATATGTACGGTCGTCAATGGTTATTTCACCATCGCCGTTTACATCAACATATCTGAAATCGCCCGG
>CAZZDI010000288.1:0-2303 GCA_964653155.1 uncultured Flavobacteriaceae bacterium
AAGCGACGACTGCACCCCACTTGAAGGTGTTTATGTTGATTTATGGCACTGCGATGCCGAAGGAAATTATTCAGAATATGGCGGTACGGGGATGCAGAGCACCAATTATACCAACAACCATTTTTTAAGGGGAAGACAAACAACTGATGCCAACGGACAAGCATCGTTCATCAGCATTTTTCCGGGGTGGTACAATGGCCGCGCCCCCCACATACACGTTGAAATTTTAGATAGTAACGAAAACTCCGTTAGGGTAACGCAAATAGCCTTTCCAAAAGAGGTGTGCGACACGGTTTATGCCACTTCGGGCTATAACGGCGAGGCCAATACCCTAAATGCCAACGATAATGTATTCTCCAATAGTTTGGACGGAAACATGCTCGATACCATAACGGGAAATACGACGGATGGCTATACCTTGCTGAAAACCATTGTGGTTTAGTGGTACAGTGAAGTAATTTTTATGATTGGATTGATTAATAGATGTTTGATTTAAGCTCCGTATTCTCAACGGAGCTTTTTTTGTCTATTTTGTGAACGGTGTCACTACGTGGAATTTCAAGGCAAATCGAATGAAATCTTCACCCCTTGAATGATCATATTCGTGCCAATAATGGCAATGATCAACCCCATAATTTTACCAATTACAGAAATGACGTTCCGCCCCAAATTCCTCAATATAAAATCGCTTAAATTGAATGCCAAATAATTGAGAAAACACATTACGGCATAAATGGCGATAACAATACCAATTTTAACATAACCGGCGTTCGATACAAAGTTCATGGCCGTAACAATGGTTCCGGGGCCGGCAATAATGGGAATGGCCAATGGCGAAATGGCGATATCTTCATCCAATTTGGTTTTGTTTAAATGCTTTACGTTCGATTTTTTCGATTGCAGCATTTCAAAACCCACATAGAAAATTAAAATTCCACCGGTAATTTTAAATGCCGGAATGGTGATGCCAAACAATTGGAAAATAAACTTCCCCAAAATCACAAATACCAAAACAATGATAAAAGCCACAAAAGCCGCCTTTTTGCTTATGGCCCGCTTTTCGGTAACATCGGCTTCATCAACCAACGACATGAAAATCGTCATGTTCGAAATAGGATTCGTAATGGCAAAAAAACCAGTAAAAACCGTTATTGAAAACGCTATTAAATGATCCATTTATTTTAAAATAATTTATTGATTAATTAGTAACCGCCACGGATTTCGTTACGTATTCTGGAAGCATATAACGTTTTTAGTTTGTCGTGAACCTCTGGAGTTAAGGGTTCAATGTTAGAAGCCAACGCATTACCAACAATCTGCTTTGGGCTGCTGGCACCAGGAATAATAGTGCTTACGGCTTCATGGTCCAATATCCAGCGCAAAGCCAATTGCACCATACTTAAATCTTTTGGCAGTATTTCCGTTTTAATGGTATCGACCAATTGCAAACCTTTTTCAAACGGTAATCCTGCGAAGGTTTCGCCAACGTTAAAGGCTTCACCGTTTTTATTGAAATTTCTGTGGTCATTGGGTGCAAAAGTGGTATTTTGGTCGAACTTCCCGGTGAGCAATCCGCTGGCCAATGGCAAACGCACAATAATGCCAACGCCTTTTTCTTGCGCTTTGGGGAACAGTTCTGTTACTAATTTTTGCCTAAAAACGTTAAAAATGACCTGCAAAGACAGTAAGCCTTCCTGCTCGATGCAAATCAAGCCTTCTTCAACGGTTTCTACACTGGCGCCAAAATGCTTTATTAAACCTTCATTTTGTAATTCGCGAAGCCAATCAAAAATATCGCCATCTTTTAAATATGCTGTTGGAATACAATGCAACTGTAATAAATCGAGTGACTCTACCCCCAGTCTTTCAAGAGAACCTTCCACGGTTTGCCGTAAAATAGCTTTCGAATATTTATCGGGAAACGCACTGGCGGCACGTCCAAATTTTGTGGCCACACGAATGGGGGCATCACAAGTTTTTAGAAATTCACCAATTATGCTTTCGCTTTTTCCGTTGCCGTAAACATCGGCCGTATCAAAAAACGTGATGCCGTTTTTTACGGCTTCGTTTAAAATATTAAAGGCGGTTTCTTTCGAAATGTCTTTCCCCCAATCGGCTCCCAATTGCCAACAGCCTAAACCGACTTCGCTAACTTGAAATCCTTTTTTACCTAGTTTTCTGTGTTTCATTTTCAATTAACTTGAATTTATCTGTTTTAAGACACAAGCCGTAAAACATTCAATTTGTTATATAGCTAAATCTACATAAAATGTCATGCTGACGAAGGAAGCATCTCATTTATA
>CAZZDI010000289.1:0-2298 GCA_964653155.1 uncultured Flavobacteriaceae bacterium
TAAACGGAAAACGGTTTTGTAATTTATTTAATTCAGTTGAAAAAGATGGCGTAACTTTCCAATTGTTAGATAACGATTATCTGAGAAAAACTTACTGCGAAAATTGCAATAACTAAAACTTATAAACCCGTTCTGGCGTTACACAAAAATCCAGCTTGATATCACCTTCAAAAACATCAGTAATTTCAGTTTCAGCTTCAAAAAAAGAAAGTCCAATTTTTATGGTTTCGGGTTGGCATTTGGCTAAAAATCGGTCGTAAAAGCCTTTGCCATAACCTACGCGATTCCCTGTTTTGTCGAAAGCCAACAGCGGAATAAACACCACATCAACTTTATCGTTGGCTATTTCAATGCCATCAATCGGTTCGGGGATGTTATGGGCATTCTTTTTTATTTTGGTGTTGTCGGTGAGCAAAAAATGGGTCATGTCCCCCGTTTTAAAATCGCTTTTCGATACCAAAATGTTTTTATCTTTCCCCGATAAAATATTCAGGATATAATCGGTGTTCACTTCCTTTTGTTCCTCAATGGAAAGAAAAATGTGAAAAAACGAAGCTTCCCAAATGGGCAGTTTTAAAACCTGGTTGGCGACGGACAAACTTAAGTCTTCCACATTGTTTAACGAAAGGTCGTTCCGAAGAGTTTTATACTTTTTCCGCAGTTCATTTTTGGTCATGTTGCCGCCCTTTTAAGTTTTGTTGAAATATGGAACAGCGCATCGCCTTGATATACGATTGGCGATTCGTTTACATTGATAATATAACCGGCGTTTGAAGCCCGAACAAAATAATTAAACTTGCCGTAAGGATCGGTAATATTGCCCAGCATATCGTCTTTTTTTACGTAAGATCCAATGGGGATGGAAGCTTTGAACATGCCTGAATATTTGGCGCGCTGCCATTTGCTGTCTGTTATAAAGACACATTCGTTTTTGGGTTTCGACGATTTAAAAACCGTTCGCAGCATCCCCAAATGTTTTAAAATACGTTTAGAACCGTTAACGCCCGAGTTGGTCACCACATCGTCAATATGGAACGATTTCCCGCCTTCAAAAAGCAGTAAGGGTTTGCCTAATTTATTGCAGGTGGAACGAAAGGATTTGGATAGGTTTTTGGAATACAGTACAAACGGCGCGCCAAATACCTTGGCCAGTACGTCCAAGTCTTTCTTTTCTTTGGCGTAGCGCAGCTGTGGTGCGTTAAACCGGCCTGAACCGCCCGTATGGAAATCGATGATTAAATCGGCGTGCGGAATCACTTCATCCATCAGTTTGTAGGCCACGCGCCCAGCCAATGATCCCGATGGGCTCCCCGGAAAAACACGGTTTAAATCGCGCCCATCAGGAAATTCACGCTTCAGGTTGATGAACCCAAAAATATTGATAACGGGCATGCAAATAATGGTGCCGCATTTGGGCTTGTTAATGCCTTTGGCGATGAGTTGCCTTATAATTTCAACACCATTAACCTCGTCGCCGTGTATGCCAGCCGTAAACAATACCGTTGGCCCCGCTTTTTTGGCGCGCTCGATAATGACAGGAATGTGTACGGGCGATGAGGTATGTAAATTGGCAACATCAAAATTAACTTCCTTGCTTTCGCCAGGTTTTACCTGTTCGCCTAAAATATGAAGGATTTCAGTTTGTGTTACGGGCATTTAGTGTTATGTTAAAGGTTAGAACATTGTTCCAAAGTTATGGCTTCCAATTATTCAGTGGTTTGCGGTACGTTTTTTTCAATATATCTTATAATGGCTTTGGCAATATTGCGACCCGTGGCGGCCTCAATGCCTTCCAAACCTGGGGTGGAATTCACTTCCAACAATAAAGGCCCTCTGGCCGATTGCAACATATCCACACCGCAAACGGGCAATTTTAAAGCACGTGAGGCATTCATGGCCAGTTTCAGCTCATCGTGGCTCAGTTTAATGATATTGGCCTGTCCGCCACGGTGTAAGTTGGAACGGAATTCACCTTCCTTACCTTGGCGTTTCATCGCGCCCACTACTTGGCCGTCAACCACCAAAGCACGTAAATCGGCACCGCCAGCTTCTTTAATAAATTCCTGGACGATAACCCGGGCTTGGAGTCCGTTAAAGGCTTCCAGAACCGATTCGGCCGCATTTTTCGTTTCCGCCAAAACCACGCCCAAACCTTGTGTGCCTTCCAGTAATTTGATGATAACGGGCGTACCGCCAACATGCTCAATCACTTCCTCAACATCGCGCGAGTAGTTGGTAAATACCGTTTTGGGCATGCCAATTCCGGCTTTGCTCAAACGCTGTAAACTGCGCAGTTTA
>CAZZDI010000290.1:0-2297 GCA_964653155.1 uncultured Flavobacteriaceae bacterium
CCGTTGGCGTTTAAATCTTCGGGTTTAACCCATTTTCTGGTATGAAATCTCATGTGTTTATTATACTGTATTTAAAATAATTCTTGTTGCTCTTTTTCATTCGGAATTTTAAGCTGATATCCCAATTCAGAATTCAACTTTCTTATAAAATATGCCGAAAGTAAAGGCGATTCTTTTTCAATATTTTGATGAATGAAAAAATCAATCTCCTTAATGCCTTGTGTTTTCCAAGTTTTTAACCGCTCTACCCAATCATCCAATCTGCTGTAATCTGTGGGATGGTTTGCACCCACGTAGCGTACAAAAGCCGTTGGATTGGTAAGCCGCATGTGCATCAAATCACGGCGGCCAGCAGTATCTACAATCACATTCGAAATATTATGGTTTTCCAGAAGCTGATACAAATCTTCTGCAACCGTCGCATCGTTATACCAATTGGTGTGCCTAAATTCAATAGCCAATGGTATTTCTTCTGGCCAATTTTCTACAAAGTCCACCACCCTATCAAAATCCTTTGGCGCAAAATTATTGTGCATTTGCAAAAAAACGGTACCCAGTTTTTCCTTTAGGTTTGAAGCGTTGTAAAGGTAATTCTCCACCACTTCCTTGGTCTCGTTCAACCGTTTCCAATGGCTAATTTCCTGATTCAGCTTCGGGAAAAACTTGAAACCTTCCGGCGTTTTGTCGTACCAAGTCGAAAATTGTTCCGCAGGGAAAATCCTGTAAAACGTGGCATTCAGCTCAATGGCATTAAATTGAGACGAGTAATATCCCAGCTCATCTTTTGTTCCTCGTGGATAAAACCCTTTTAAATCGGCACGGTTCCACTTAGCGCATCCCACATAAATTTCGGGCACATTGTCGTCCTTCACTTTATTTAAAACCGTTTTGGTTTTCGGATGGTCTTTCGGTAAAGTAAAATCGATTTGTTCTGGATGTTCAACGCTTCCAAACTTCATGATATCAATAGGTTTTGTAAGGTGGGGTAAAAGTAGAAAAATTGAATTGTTAATAACCTCGTTGATAATAATAAAATACGATGCCCAAATAGGATTTTATAATATTTAATTTTATTGAAAACTTTCTAAAATGAACACTCGACAATCCCAAATTAAAAGTATTCGTCCAGAAATTTTAAGCACCACTATTAATGAAAACATGAGCCGCGACGAGCGCTTTCAAAACTTAGTGCTGCGCCCCGTTATCAAGTTTCAAAATGATTTATTCATTGAGGTTTTCAAGAATTATGTAGCCAAGCACAAATCGGTTTTTTATGATTTGCCTTTGGAAAAACGCCAACTTTATATTGAAAATGCCATCCAAAAAGACATGAAGTTTAGGAATTCCATGAAAGGAATGGTCATTGGGCAATTTACCGTTGAAGAATATTTGGTTTACATTGAAAACTCATCGGCCCTGAACAAACGCATGATGAACATTGTTAAGGAACGGCTGTTGAGCCAAATTCAATTGTTTGAAAAGCCGGAGTATTTAAAAGCGGTTTAGTCTTTAAATGAGAGACACCCCATTGAGGTCGGTAGTGAGCACATCGCTCATATAATCGAAAAACGGCCTAACTGCTTTGAACGATGCATCCACTTCGTTTAAAAATCTGGAGTCCATAACTTCTTTATCCGTGTATTTTTTAGTGAAGATGTATTGTTTTTTCTTGATTAAATCGATAGCGGGATGCTCTTTACTGAAACCTTTAGGAGCGGTTTTTACTTCGTCGCCTACAAAGGTGCCGCCCCAAACGCTGTTGAATTTTTTATCGGCTAAAATAGCTCTGATTTCTTCATCATCCATTTCAAATTCCTTTCGGATGCGTAGTAAATCTTCTTTGGCCGGTTCCCAAAACCCGGTAGCCAAAAAACTTTCGTTATTGGGCTGAATGTGCAAATAATAACCGCCTCTTAAATGCGGTTTTGTTCTGTGGAACGAACCCCCAAAATGTGTTTTATAAGGCAATTTGTTTTTAGAAAAACGAACATCGCGATAAATTCTGAACAGTTTCAATTTATCGATATTGTCGTGTTTGTTCAAGTTTTCAAAAATGGCATTGTAAAAGGCTTTCACTTCTTTTTCAACCGATTTGAACTCTGGTTTATTTTCATTGAACCAGTCCCGATTGTTGTTGTTTTCCAACTTGGTTAAAAAAGTGAAAACTGATTTTGGAATTACAACACTCATAGCTTTTTTTTGTGGGACTAAAATACAAAAAGTTGGATAAAAAGGTATGCGCTATTCAAAGTCGATTTTATTCAAAATCAACCCCGAAGCGGGTGCGATATAATTCA
>CAZZDI010000291.1:0-1105 GCA_964653155.1 uncultured Flavobacteriaceae bacterium
ATTACCATTGGCGACTTTACGAATACGCCCAAGAATTATTGGAGCAGGATAAAGCTGGCCAAAGCACCTCATTGTTGAACCCCAAATCGAGCAGCACCACATTCTATAAAAAAGGGGCCTGGGTGTTGCATTTACTCCGGGAAAAAGTGGGCGATGAGGCCTTCAAAACAGCGATAAGAAATTATTTGAAAAAGCATCAATTTAAAAATGTGAAGACTGATGATTTTATAAGTGAAGTTGAAAAGGAAAGTGGGCGGGATTTGTTGGAATTTGTTAAAACGTGGCTGATTTCCAAAGACTTTAATTACGATTTGGTTCTTGAGAGTTTAAAACAATCTAGTTTTATTCAAGAATATTTAATGGTGGATTGCGAAGTGATTTCCTCAAAATGTGCTGGGTATTTAAGTTCAGGGATTTCGAAAGAAGCAAAGCAAAAAGTTGTTTTTCAAAATCCCAATCAGATAAAACCTGAACATTTTCAAAACCCTATCAAGGTTCGTCAAGCTATTGCACAAATTTTAACCGAAATCCCTTCGGAATTAAAACCAGATTACGAAACTCTTTTAAACGACAAATCCTACATCACCATTGAAGCGGCTTTGTTCAACCTTTGGAAGAACTTTCCGCAGGAGCGCGCTAAATATTTAAACCAAACCAAGGGCATCATCGGGTTTAATGATAAAAATGTGAGGATTCTTTGGCTCACTTTAGCCTTGTTGACCGAAAATTTCGAACCCGAAAACCAATCCAAATATTTGGATGAACTGACCGATTATACTAGCCCCAACTACGGCTTTGAAACCCGAATCAATGCCTTTCAATATTTAACCCAAATTCGAGCGTGCAACGACGAATGCAAAGCACATTTGCAACAGGCCGCCACCCATCATAATTGGCAAATGGTGAAGTTTGCTAAATCTCTTCAAAGTCAAATGGAGCAATAAGTGCTCCGTTGTATTTCAAAGAAAGGTTTTTTGTGCTCTCGCAAAGTCGCCAAGGCGCAAAGTATCTCTGCCGAAATTATGGCGGGAAGTTTTTATGGTGACCGTTTTTACACCTCTGCGTCTTTGCGAGCCCTTTTTAAAAGAGATTCTTTCTACTTCCT
>CAZZDI010000291.1:1205-2284 GCA_964653155.1 uncultured Flavobacteriaceae bacterium
TTGCCGTTTTCCACAAACGAAATATTGGGTTTGTTAAGGTGTTTAATGGAAGCTCCAAGCCATATTTCGCTGTCGTTGTAAATATTCTTTTTGTCGAAAACAAAACCAGTTGTAAAATCTAAAAAGTTGATTTTCCGGTTGGCGTTCAAGGCATACGGGTCGGAGGTACTGCCGCTCACCGTTCCGGCATTGATATTGATTTGGTCAGCCAAAACCAAATTGCTAAAGTTGAACGATTTCGAGCCGAAACCCACTTCAATAGCTGGCCTAAAATACCAATCGTTGGCCAGTTTTACATGATAGGCAAAATTGACGTTTCCTTGTAAGTGGTTGTAATTGGTGTTGTTTTCGTGTTGATTTAAAATGCTGAAACCAATGCCACCTACATTCTCGACCCAAGTGTTGTAAAAGGCATATTCGGTATCGACCCGCAAATCGAGGCTGGGCCATTGGGTGCGGTGTATCAAACCAAAATACGACGCTTCCTCAAAACCCGAAAAGCCGGGGTTTAAAGTTTCGGGGACCAAAAAATATTGAGAAAAAACAGGGTCTTGCGCATGGGCTTTTATAAAAAAGCAACAAAATATAATTAGGGTGTGTAGTTTTAATTTCATCTGTGGTTGCTTATTTAATGGATACAAAAGCGCCTTTTTGGGTAATGGTTTTTCCGTAAAATGTTTTTCCGCTAAACGTGAAATAATAATTGCCGTTTTCGGCCTCGTTGTCGTTCACTTTGCCGTTCCAGCCTTTTATACTATCGCCTTTTTCAGAATAAATTAAACTGCCCCAAGTATCGTAAATATTGAATTCCATATTACTGAGTGCAATGGATTCCGGTGCAAAAAAAGCATTCATGTTATCGTTGTTGGGGGTGAAGGCATTGGGCATAATCAGGCTGTATCCTTTTTCAATAACCAAAGTGCTCTGTTTGGTGTACACGCAACCAAAAGGGTAGGTAACGGTTTGCGTTACCTCGTAGCTTCCCTCGTTAATGTAGGTATGGGTGGGGTTTTCTTCGGAAGAAAAACCGCCGTCGCCAAAATCCCAAGTTACGGAAACATAATCGCCATCGGCCAAAT
>CAZZDI010000292.1:0-2284 GCA_964653155.1 uncultured Flavobacteriaceae bacterium
GGCTCTACCACATAATATTCTTCATTATTGGCATTTTGCAGCACTTTTTGGGCAATATATTTGGCAGGCGATTCGCGTAAATCGTCAATATTCGGCTTAAACGCCAAGCCCATTAAGGCGATACTGGGTTTACGGCCGTGTTTAAGCTCGAATTCCAACTTAGCAGTCTGTACTTTCTCAGCGCACCAAAACGATTTGTAATTGTTGATTTCTCGCGCTTTGCCAATAATTTGTGATTCCATAGGATAGTCGGAAACTATAAAATAAGGATCTACAGCTATGCAGTGACCACCAACGCCACAGCCAGGCTGCAAAATGTTTACCCGTGGATGCTTATTGGCCAAATTGATGAGTTCCCAAACATTGATGTCGGCTTTATCACAAATCAATGATAATTCGTTTGCAAAAGCGATTTGAACATCGCGCGAAGAGTTTTCTACCAATTTGCACATCTCGGCCGTTCGGGCATTGGTCTTGTGCAAATTTCCTTTAATAAATTGTCTGTAAAACGACACTGCCTTTTCTGTGGATTTTTCGTCAACGCCACCTATTACACGGTCGTTATGCACCAACTCGTACATTACGTTTCCGGGCAGCACGCGCTCGGGGCAATAGGCTATATGTAATTTTCCTTTCAGCTCCGGACGTTCGGAATAAATCAAGCTCATCATTTTCTCGGTGGTCCCGATGGGCGATGTTGATTCAATGATGTACAAGTCGCCTTCTTTCAATAGGGGAATGATTTTTTTGGTCGCTGCTTCCACAAAGGAAATATCGGGTTCGTTCTTCCCCTTAAACGGTGTAGGCACTACAATTAAATATGTATTTGCTTCAACCGGAACGGTCGCCGCTTTTAAATAGCCCTCTTTAACGGCATTGGCCACGGCCGTATCCAATTCGGGTTCTACAATATGGATGTTTCCGGCGTTAATGGTATCAACCACCTGTTGGTTGATATCAACACCATGGACATGGGTTTTGGATTGGGCAATTAAGGCTGCTGTGGGCAAACCTATGTATCCTAAACCCACCATAACAACTTCGGGGCTATTCTTCATTTTTTATTATTTGTTTTTTATATAATCAATTATTCGAGAACATGCTTGGCCGTCGCCATACGGGTTGTGCAGCCTGCTCATGTCATTATAAGCGTTTGATTCCTTAAGTAATCGATTTGTTTCATTAACAATTTTGGTCGTATCGGTACCAACCAAAAGTACCGTTCCTGCCTCTACGGCTTCCGGTCGCTCTGTGGTGTCCCGCATTACCAAAACAGGCTTACCCAAACTTGGCGCCTCCTCTTGAACCCCCCCACTATCGGTGATAATCAAATAGGATTTATTCATCAACCATACAAATGCAGGGTACGACAGTGGGGCTATTAATTGAATGTTTCCAATACCATCCAAAAGTTCATATACCGGTTTCTGCACGTTGGGATTTAAATGCACGGGATATATAATCTGTACATCAGTGTTTTCTATTGCAATTTTCTTTAAGGCTTCACAAATATTAATAAAACCCTGCCCGTGGTTTTCTCTTCGGTGTCCTGTCACTAAAATTAACCGCTTACTTCCGTCAACAACAGTTTTAAGCATTTCCACCTCATCATCTGTATAGCTCGCAGTATTTACCTTGTCGCTACTAAACTTTAGTGCATCTATCACGGTATTCCCTGTGACCAAAATAGATGATTCGGCTACATTTTCGTTTAATAAATTCTGTTGAGAGGTTGTTGTTGGGGCAAAATGATAATCTGAAACACTTCCTGCTATACTTCTATTAACTTCTTCTGGAAATGGTGAACGCTTATTAAAAGTACGCAAACCGGCCTCTACATGACATACTTTTGCACCCGAATAAAATGCTGCTATACTGGTGGCCATGGTTGTAGTAGTGTCGCCGTGTACATATACAAAGTCTGGCTGGAAATCTTCCAACACCGGTTTTAAACCCGTTACTATATCGGCTGTCAATGTATAAAGATTTTGATTGGGTTTCATTAAATCCAAATCATAATTCGGTATGATTTCAAAAAATGCCAACACTTGATCCAGCATTTCCCTATGTTGCGCTGTAATACAAACTTTGGTTTCAAAAGTATCATGTTGCTCTTGAAAAGCTTTCACTAACGGCGCCATTTTGATAGCCTCGGGTCTTGTTCCAAAAACAATTAAGTTTTTCTTTTTTGCCATTTGATATTTTAAACTAACTATAATCGACTCATTTCTAAAACCGAATATTTCGGCCGCCGTGCAAAAGTAACATAATTACCCGTCTTGAC
>CAZZDI010000293.1:0-2258 GCA_964653155.1 uncultured Flavobacteriaceae bacterium
AATAGACTTGCGAGCTGCCAATAAAAAAGCATTTGAAAACTTAGCGCTGGCAGGAGGTTTCGATAGTTTTGGAGATACGCACCGGGGGCAATATTTCCATGATGAAGGCGATGGTATTACCTTTTTGGAAAAAGCCATTAAATACGCTCAAAAACATAAAGAAAACGAAAACTCTGCACAGGTGAGTTTGTTTGGTGAAGCCAGTGAAGTACAAATTGAAGAGCCGCAAGTGCCACCGTGCGAAGAGTGGGGAACCATGGAAAAACTTAGCAAAGAGCGTGAAGTGGTGGGCGTTTATATTTCCGGGCATCCGCTCGATGATTTCAAACTCGAAATGAAAACTTTTTGCAACGCCAAAGTAGGCATGTTCAATAATTTGGAACCCTATGTAAATCGTGAGTTGGTTTTTGGCGGTGTGGTTACCGATGTTCAGCATCGCGTGAGTAAACAAGGGAAAGGTTGGGCATTGTTCACCATTGAAGATTATACCGATAGTTACGAGTTCCGGATTTTTGGAGAAGAATATTTAAAATTCCGCCATTTTTTAATGCTGAACAATTTTGTGTTCGTAAAAACTTTTGTGCGTGAAGGCTGGGTGAATAAAGACACTGGAAAGCGCAGCGACCCGAGGTTACAGTTCAACAACTTCCAGTTGTTGCACGACGTGATGGAGCAATATGCTAAAAAGCTGTCCATTCAATTGGATATTCGGGATTTGAGCGAGGAAAAAGTAAAGTCTTTAAAAGAGCTGATCAGTTTGCACCCGGGCAGTAAAGCCCTTAATTTTTTGGTTTATGATACTAAGGAAAAAATGAAACTGAACATGTCCAGTAGAAGACAAAAAGTGAATGTGTGCCAAGAATTGGTCAGTGAACTGGAAGCTCAGGATGTACGGTTTAAATTGAATTGACAAATTCCTGCGAAGGCAGAAATATTAAAAAGAATCTATTTAACTTCAAACTCAGGGCAATCAATTCTAATTTCGGTGTTTTGTAATGGCTTTCCCATCAAATTGCAAAAATGTCCAGATGCAGTTTTGCTGTAAAATTTACAGGCATAGCAGGTACGCTGTACGGTTAAAATTCTAATTTGGTTGAGTCTGTAAATAAGCTCGCTTAGCGTTTCAAAAGTACTTTCCAAGGCGTTGGGGTCAATATGTTCCAGTTGTGTTTTTAATGGCTGAGCAAAATTTTCGGTTTCGGCAACGGTGCTTTTTCCTGTTTCGGTTAATTGAATGGCGTAACTTCTACTGTCAGAAGAAGCTGATACTTTTTCAATCAACTGTTTTTTTACCAACACTCTTACAGCATCGCTAATGGTGGGTTTGGTAACGTTGAATTCCTTGGCCAAATGACTTACATTGCAGAATTCCAAACTATGGTAATTGATAAAAATAAGTATTTGAATCTGAATGGGACTTAAACCCAATAGTTTGGCTTTTTCCCAAAGCAATACTTTAAACACTTCGGAAATGCGCTCTAAACCCGCCACCATTTTACTGGGTAGGTTTTGCTGTTGAAAATCTGGATTGAAAATACTGTCGCTCATAATTAAAAGAGGCTGTCTAAAAGGAATTTTGTTCATTTCGAGCGCAGTCGAGAAATCTCATTGTACTATAAGTAACAGACATTTGTTCTGAGATAATTCACTTTATTCGGAATGGCATGTCTTTTAGACAGCTTCAAAGTTAGATATCCTAACAATAGAATGCAAAAATTATGCTTTTACATCTTCCATGGAAGCTCCAAAATTAATGTGCAACACATTGCCGTTGGGCGTTACTAAGGCGGGTACCGATTTTACTCCGGCGTTTTCGGCTTCCGATATTCTTGAAGCGTCTTCACCAAAATGTACAATTTCAACATTTTCAGATCCAATTAAATTAACGATGTCGTGTTCGGCGCTAACACAAACAGGACATCCTGCATGATAAAAAACAGACTTGCTCATAATATTAAGTTTTAATAATTAGTAAATAACATCACAAATATAGTAAGGAATCCTAACTAATAAAAATATAAATAGATATTTTTTTTGATGTATGATTTTTTAGAATGAAAGTATTGGATTTATTTTTTGTTCACCAAATCCATCAAATCCACATCGTTGCCCAGTAAAATATCGTTGGAATTAATGCGTCCATTCATGCTGTCATTTTCCAGTTTTAAAACGCCACGTGGACACACCGCCGAGCAAATGCCACAGCCCACACAACTGGATCGTACAATGTTTTCACCCTTTTGGGCGTAGGCGCGAAC
>CAZZDI010000294.1:0-2206 GCA_964653155.1 uncultured Flavobacteriaceae bacterium
GATTAACAATTCAGCATTTACGTTTGCATTCCTATTAAAATTGACTGTTGTCACCTTGAGCCTTTCGGCTTCGCTCAAGATGAACTAAAGTCGAAAGGTCTTAAAAAATTAGAATTTCAATAGGGTTTCGACTCCGGTCAACCTGACAAATAATGCCAATTTATTGATATTAACGTATTCTGAATGGATAGCTATTTCGAACTCACGTTAAACTTAAACCAGTGAAAACCTTTGCGCCTTCGCTACTTAGCGAGATTCACTTTTCCAGCCAATAGTGATTAAGCGCTCTTTTTAGAATACTTCAGCAATAAATATTTTAGCTTTTCGCCTTCAATGGGCTTGGCCAGAAAGTCGTCTATTCCGGCGAGTTTGGCGTTATTTATATCCTCTTCAAAAGCGCTGGCCGAGACCGCAATAATTGGAGTTTGCTTCTCCTCATATTTATCGGTTTCCTTTATGGCCCTTGTAGCTTGGTAGCCATCCATATCGGGCATATAGATGTCCATAAAAATCATGTCGAAATCTAATATTTTGTAAAGCTCAACCGCTTCCAGTCCATTTTTTGCAAAAGTACAATCGGCACCGTGCCGTTCCAGTAAAAACTTAATCACTTTTTGGTTGGTACGGTTATCTTCGGCCACCAAAACATTCAATTTTTCCAACAGGATGGGTTTGCTTAGTTCTTCCTCTAGTTTTAAGTTGAGCGTTTTTTTAAGCTGAAGGCTGAAATAAAAGGTAGAGCCCTCGTTTTCTTTACTTTCCAATTTCAACTGGCCACCCATTAACTTTACCAATTTATTAGAAATAGCCAAACCTATACCCCTGCCCCTATAATCTTTTAATTTAGGCTGATTGGGCGATTGTTCATGGTCCAAAACCTGTTTAGCTATTTTGGGACGCATGCCAATTCCGGTATCTTTTACATAAAAAGCAATAATTTGCTCGTCCTTTATACCTACCGATTGATCGACAATTACCGATATTTTCCCTAAATGGGTAAACTTTATGGCATTGTTGATTAAATTAATGAGTATTTGCTGGATACGCGCCGAATCGCCAATAAGCAAAAACTTATCGTTATCATTAGGCAGAAATGTATATTCAAACTCCAAACCTTTTTCCCAAGCTTGATATTCAAAAACCTTAAAAAGTTTGGTTAAATCGGCTCTTAGATCTATGGTGGCCAAGTTTAATGTTACGCCATCGTGTTCTACTTCAGAATTATCGGTAATCATGTTTACCAACTGCAGCAAATGTTGTGATGAATATTCGGCAATCTCAACCTGAGCTCTTTGGTCTGGGGTTAAATCGGTTTGCCTCAACATACTTAACATGCCCAAAACGGTACTTAATGGTGTTCTTACCTCATGGCTCATGTTTGCCAAATACACCGATTTTTCACTGGCCAAGTTATCGGCCACATCTATTTCTTCCTTCAGTTCCTTTATCCGGTGCTTTAAATTTGTTATTATGACCTCGGACTTCAAATGGTTTTTGAAAAAAAACTGCATTACCAAAACTTGCGCTGTGGCAATTAAAAATAGAAAAGCGGCTGCTGTATTCAGATTGATCTTGCCCTCTAAAACTGCATATCCTACAGTAAGGATGGCTGCAATAAATATAAAAATGGAAAAGGACATTTTCCTTTTCTCCTTTACGGATTTCATAAATTTAGGCAGGAAATTCATCAGATTGGTGCTTTTAACAAACTTATCTATAAATATGTAAAATTACAAAACTATTATAGGTAAAGCCTTATAAAAATAGTTTTAATTTAACCACCTTTAAGCATCAATCACTTCTCTTAACTTAAAAAAATATGAGATAGAATACGATATAAAACTAGGATTTAATGATGTCGTGATCAGACCAAAGCGCTCTACCTTAAAAAGCCGATCGGAAGTGAATTTAGTTCGCAAATTAAAGTTTTTGCACAGCCCAATCTCGTGGGAAGGGATCACGCACTGATAAAATCAAATGTTCTGAAAACACGTCCTAACTGGATAGAACAGTAACCGATAACCATCTACAGCGGATATAGTGACCCAGTCTCATTCTTGATATGAAGTACTATTAAACAAGGGCTTACTTGAAATTCAGCTATGCTCAATTTTATCCGCTGCAAGTGGTTCTGTATTTCCGTTTTTTGCAAATAGGGCTTTATCAACAATTTGGTCATATTCCTTGCAGAATTCATCAATAACAC
>CAZZDI010000295.1:0-2187 GCA_964653155.1 uncultured Flavobacteriaceae bacterium
AGAAATTAATTTCTGAATGAAGCTGTACATGAATTAGATTAGGATGGGGTTAAGTTCGCTGAACGTAGTCGAAGCGAAGTTTAGGCTAAGGTTCTAATCTAAATAGGAAGCAAAATATAATACAAAATACATGAATAAGATCATTTCAATAGCATTCACATTTTTAATCTCACTTTCGGCTTTGGCCCAAAATGCTGTTAAGTTGAACGACCTTCAATGCGAAATGCTGACCAATCCTTTGGGAATCGATGTTTTAAATCCACGATTGAGTTGGCAATTTGACACCTCTTTATCTGAAATTGAACAAACCGCCTACCATATTTTAGTGTCGTCTTCCGAAGAAAAGTTGGAAAAAAATGAAGCCGATTTATGGGATTCGGGCAAGGTAAATAGCAATGCGTCCATCAATGTGGTTTATAACGGAAAACAATTGGATAGCCGAAACGAAGCCTATTGGAAAGTAAAAGTGTGGACCAACAAAGGCGAAACGCAATGGAGCGAAACAGCATTTTGGACGATGGGTATTTTGAGTTATGCCGAATGGAAATCCACCCGTTGGATTGGCTACAACCAATTGTTTGAAGGCGATACCATTGGCCAGTTTTCCCGACTTTCGGCACGTTATGTTCGAAAGCCAATCCACATGGAGAAAAAAGTAAAGGAAGCCAAGGTTTACATTATGGGCATGGGGCTTTACGAACTCTACATCAATGGTGAAAAAATTGGCGACCAAGTATTGGCGCCCGTGCCAACCGATTATACCAAAAACGTAAAATACAATGTGTTTGATGTCTCCTCGCAACTGCAAAAAGGTGAAAATGTTATCGGAACCATTTTAGGGAATGGCCGTTATTTCGCTATGCGACAGGAATACAAACCGTATAAAATTAAAAGTTTCGGTTTCCCGAAAATGGCCATGCAGCTATTTGTGGAATATGAAGATGGTTCCAAAGAACGTATAAAAACCGATGAGAGTTGGAAGTTTTCACCACACGGCCCCATTCGTGCCAATAACGAATACGACGGCGAGGTTTACGATGCCCGAATGGAAATGCCCAACTGGAACAAGGTTGGTTTTGATGATAGCGATTGGACAAACATGATGTGGGTACAAGAACCCGGTGGTTTTCAAGAAGCACAGATGACGCCCAATATGAAAGTGATGGATACGGTAAATCCGCTATCGATTACCGAAACACCAAAAGGGGCCTATATTTTGGATATGGGCCAAAACATGGTGGGGTGGCTACAAATAAAAGTGAAGGGTAACCGTGGCGATAAAATTATTATGAAGTTTGCCGAATCTTTAAAAGAAGACGGAACACTTTATACAGCCAATTTACGCGATGCCCGGGTTACAGACGAGTATATTTTAAAAGGCGATGGCGAAGAAGTTTGGGAACCTAAATTTGTGTACCACGGATTCCGTTTTGTGGAAATTGAAGGCTATACGTACAAACCCACATTAAACGATTTCATCGGAAAAGTAGTGTACGATAATATTAAAACGACAGGTACATTTGAAAGCTCCAACGAAACGATGAACCAAATCTTTAAAAATGCCTTTTGGGGCATCAACGGAAACTATAAAGGTATGCCTATCGACTGTCCGCAGCGAAACGAGCGCCAGCCTTGGTTGGGCGACCGCACCACGGGAGCCTACGGCGAAAGTTTCCTTTTCGACAATCAAACCTTGTACGCCAAATGGCTGGACGATATTAAATTTTCGCAAACCTTAGACGGCGGTATTCCAGATGTGGCACCGGCTTTTTGGCGTTATTACGGCGATGGCGTTACTTGGCAAGGCGCATATATTAAAGTGGCCGATATGCTGTATCAACAATTTGGCGATAAAAGGGGCATCATGAACCATTATCCGTTTATGAAAAAATGGGTGTTGTACATGGAACAACAATACCTGAAAAACGATTTAATGACGAAGGATAAATATGGCGATTGGTGCGTTCCGCCCGAGTCGTTGGAGATTATCCGTTCAAAAGATCCATCGCGATTAACAGACGGCGAGGTGTTGTCGAGTGCCTTTTACTACCATTTGCTTCAATTGATGAAGAAATTTGCAGAAATCGCTGATGCGAGTCCAAAAGACATCATCTATTACAATGATTTGGCCGAACGTGTTAAAACGGCATTCAACAATAAATATTTGAATAAGGAAACCTTTAGCTA
>CAZZDI010000296.1:0-2180 GCA_964653155.1 uncultured Flavobacteriaceae bacterium
TGTTGTTTGTTAGGAGTGAGAATAAATAACAGGAGAATGATAAAAATCGTATCCCTAATCTCGGGTTCTGGCGCCGCCAATATTTCCATTAGCCGTTAGCCACTTTATAAACAACCAAAAACGAAAATCCCGATTTTAATACCTTCGATTTTCGGGTAATGCAGTATCGGGAGTTTTTTTGAGGTGGTTCGTTTAACTTTTAGGATATGTGTCGTTTCCTAAATGGCTTATATCCGTCTTGAAACGAATGTAGTTGAAATTTTCAGCAAAGTCAAGAATGTAAAATAAATATTAGTACTGAATAAATTAACCCTACCTTTGCACCTTAATTAAAAGTAGGGCAGCATGCTACAAAGCCGTTTTGCCCAAAGCCCTTTGTGGCGCTTTGTAAATACCATATATGTCATTCAAATCATTGGGCTTATCAGAAGCCTTATTAAAAGCGGTGGACCAAAAAGGATACACCACCCCAAGTCCCATTCAACAAAAAGCCATTCCGCCCGTATTACAGGGTAAGGATGTATTGGCATCGGCACAGACCGGCACCGGAAAAACAGCGGGTTTTACCTTGCCGTTGCTGCATATGTTGTCGGAAAACCCAAAGGAAAAATACCGACCCATTCGTGCTCTAATTTTAACCCCAACCCGCGAATTGGCGGCACAGGTTTACGCCAATGTTAAGGAGTACAGTGCCTTTTTAAATTTACGCAGCGTGGTTATTTTTGGCGGCGTAAACCAAAAACCGCAGGTGGCACAAATACGCAAAGGTGTTGATATTTTAGTGGCCACACCGGGGCGTTTGCTCGATTTGCAAAGCCAAGGTTTATTATCCCTAAAACGGGTAGAAATTTTTGTTTTGGACGAAGCCGACCGCATGCTCGATATGGGCTTTTTGCGCGATATTGAACGCACCATTAACCTGATGCCCGAAAAACGACAGAATTTAATGTTTTCGGCCACTTTTTCAAAAGAGATAAAAAAACTGGCGCACGGCATTTTAAACCATCCCGTGCAAGTGGAAGCCACACCCGAAAACACCACTGTGGAACTCATTAGCCAAAAAGTATATCGGGTGGCCAAAGGCTTAAAAACGGGGTTGGCTATTAAATTGATTTCCGATGGCAACTGGAAACAAGTATTGGTGTTTACCCGTACCAAACACGGCGCCAACAAACTGTGCAAAAAAATGATGGCGGCTGGAATAAGCGCTGCGGCCATTCACGGAAACAAAAGCCAGGGTGCGCGTACCAAAGCGCTTTCCAATTTTAAAAATGGAAGTGTGCGGGTGTTGGTTGCCACCGATATTGCAGCTCGCGGATTGGATATTCCGTTGCTGCCCCACGTCATCAACTTTGAATTGCCCAATGTGCCGGAAGATTACGTGCACCGCATTGGCAGAACGGGCAGGGCAGGTGCCGACGGACAAGCGATTTCTTTGGTGAGTGCCGATGAAACTACCTTTTTGCGCGATATTGAAAAACTGATTGGCGAAAAAATAGAGGTTGAAATTCTGGAAGGTTTTGAGCCCGACCCCAATGCCTCTACCGAACCAATTAAACCGGGACAAGGCAGAAACAACAGAAAACCACGCAATTCAAACCGAAATTCGGGAAGAAGCCGTAATTCAAGACGCCCAAAACGTACTAACGACAAACGAAATTAAAACATGCAGCAGGTTTTAAAAGATAAGATTGTAGAGGTGTGCGATAAAAAGATTGCTGCCAAAGGCGAACAAGTGGGCATTTCGTTTTATGCGTTTTTTAAAAACAAAAACGATAATCCTGATTTACTGATGGAGGCCGCTACGTGGTGGATTAAAACACATCAATTGGACCATTTTGAAAAAGCCGTAAAAATCAAAAATCTGGTAAATGGAATCGCAACCCAATAATCCGCTGCACGGTGTAAAACTGGAACAAATCATCAACGAATTGGTGGCGCATTATGGTTGGGAATATATGGGCTACACCATAAACATCAGGTGTTTTAACGACAATCCTTCGGTGAAATCGAGCTTGAAATTTTTACGCCGCACGCCATGGGCGCGCACCAAAGTAGAAGCGATGTATTTAAACATGCTTAAAAACAGAAAATAGAAGAAACGAGGTTTAGAATTTACTTGTATTTTTTTGTTTTTAATGCTTGATATAGCTAAATCTGAATAGTTTGACATAATGTAA
>CAZZDI010000297.1:0-2144 GCA_964653155.1 uncultured Flavobacteriaceae bacterium
CTGTTTTTAGCGTATTATCTTTTTTCTGGTACCTACTCCCGTTTTTCTCCCTGAATGCTTTTAAACGGCAAAAATCACTGCAAAAACGGGCGGTTTTTCGCTTGCCCGCCATCGATACGCCACACTGTTCGCATTTTTTCATTTCTCTTTTTATTTAAATCTGAAACGGCAAGAATATTACTTCATTGATTAACACAAATATAATTGTTTTTTAAATGAAACGAAACGGCACGGAATGGTTTGTTTTGTTCTCTTTTATGCTTTGCTTTTTTGTTTCGTCTTGTTTTTTTCCCTTATGCCTTATAAATCAAGGTTTTCAGGAGTTATCAACAACTAAACAGCTTATGCTTGTTTAGAAAGCATAACCTGTTTATGCTTATCACTTCGTTTTTAATCTTTCTGTATTCCACATCAGTAAAGGGCTACAGGATTTTTTACTTTCTCTAAGTACGAGTTTTCTAATACCAAGTACGAGTTTTCTAATACTTTTCTAACTCTGAACTACGAGTTTTCTAATACTTTCTTGATTAATTGCGAATTTCATTTGTCTGACTCGTTTTTATTATTTAGATTTACATCTATTATCGCAATTACGAGATGTTTAATACTTTCTTAACGCTTACAGGAATGGCAATTATAAACAACAAAGATGTTTTGCAGTCTTATGTTTTAACTGCGGCAAAATATAGTTATTCCGTGCATGAAAAGCGCATTTTATACCGTCTGGTTGAGCTGGCACAATCTGAGATTGAAGGCTTAAGTTTTCGCGCTGGAGATTGCAAGAAAATACAGCATGATTTGTTTGGCTACGTAGATATAGAGATGCCAGTTTCATCAATTCTGGTAAACGAAAAAGATAAAAATCACACAGTTGCAAAACGAGCTCTTGAATCCCTTTCTCAAAAATATTTAATCTATGAAGATGATAAGGTATGGGAAAAAATAAACATTGTTTTGTCGCCCAAAATAGAAAAGTTTAATAGCATCATCAGGTTTAAATTAGAGCCCAAAATTTGGGATTGCATGCTGGATTTTTCTAAAGGCTACAGGAAGTATGAGCTAAAAACAGCAATGGAGTTTGAGAGTGAATACTCGATGCGTTTCTATGAGCTTTTGAGTGGGCAAAAAAGCCCTTTAAGTTATTCTGTTGAAGCCTTAAAAGAGATGTTCCAAATTCAAAACAAATACAAGCAAATTAATGATTTCACCCGATTTGTTATTGACCCTGCAAAAAGAGAGCTGGACGCAAAGAGCCCTTATTCTTTTACCTACAAACCTGAAAAGCCCAGCCGCAAAATTATTGGTTTTACATTCTTTCCAGTTTATAACCCTCAGCACAGGGATGATAATTTGGAAACTGCAGAACTGCGTAAAAAAATATCTCCGGCATGGGATTTATCCCGTCCTGTTCTTCAGTATCTCAAGCATCAATTTGAGTTTACTTCTACTGAAGTAAAAACACACGTTGAATTATTCAAAAATGCACAATCAGGGATTGATGATTTTATGCTCTTCCTCTCGAAGGTGAAAGCAAGAGCAAACAGGGCAAAAAATCCCAAAGGTTACCTGATTAACGCAATACGCAAAGAGCTAAAACAAACTTAGGCATAAGGGAAAAACATATCACTTTAAAAGCTCTTTGAGGGCTTCCGTGTTTGCCCTCAACAGCCCTGTAAGCTCTGTCAATGCCTGTTCTATTTCCTTTTTTGTTCGTTTGTGAAAAATACTCGCTTCCCCACTGTTAACCTGTCTTGTCAGTTGGTTGATGTTGTTACCAATCCTGTTTAGTTCTAAGTAGTGATTTAAAGTAATAGAGGGCGGCCGCTCAACAATCTTTCCTTTTAGCGCCATTTCTCTCAAATATGCGGCTGTTGACTGAAATTTGGCCGCTCGTTTCTCGATGCGTTTTTTTTCTTCATCAGTAACCCAAAATTTTATTTGCTGGGGTCTTACCCGTGCGGGTTCTTTTTTGATTGAATTCATATCAATATTTCTATTTTTTTTCTAAAAAAACATCCAACCGAAGGGCAGGTATTACGGGTCTTTTTTTGGTTTATGGGTACCCATAAACATAACTTGCTCCTAACGGACTTTTTTAAATGCTTTCTTCTGCTTTTTCGCTCTCCTGGTTCCTGGGTCCTGGG
>CAZZDI010000298.1:0-2142 GCA_964653155.1 uncultured Flavobacteriaceae bacterium
ATAAATGAGATGCTTCCTTCGTCAGCATGACATTTTATGTAGATTTAGCTATACAAAAAAAGAAACCGCCTAAAACATTATGTTTTAAACGGTTTCTAAACTAAATAACCAACCAAAAATTTTTATTTTGCCCTAGTGTTTTCGCGAGGGTTGTCCACTTTATCTTTTCTGTGCTTTCGCATTTTGTTTTTTGTAACCGTTGTTGCTTCTTCTTTTTCTGATGATTTTAGGTATTGGATGTATCCTCTGCCTTCAAACTCATATACGGTTTCAGAAGCTGGGTGGAACAACTCTATCTTTCCGTCATTTATAACGCTCAATTCAAAATGTTCATTGCCCCAAGAATCATAATCTAATGTTAAAGTTTTTAGGTAGAAGTTTCCGGTTATGTTTCCAACGCCATAAATTCCTGTGTAATCCCATATTAGGCTGTTCATTGGACTGCCTATTGCATTTTGCGAGCTTCTAAATTCAGAATCGTTTCCGCCGGCCAAAAACTGTAAATAGTTTTCGTTATCAAATTCATTTAATGCCCCGTATTGACTGGTAAAGGTTTTTTCCCAAGCATCGTATTCTTGGAGGAAATAATGAATGTTATCATAAAACACAAAATCGTAATCGAAATTATTGCGTTGGTAGCCGTCCAAAAAGTACGAGGTATCGTTATTGGGGTTGTAAAGTTCAATGGTGTTGTTGTCTATCTCGTAAACATCAAAAGTTTCGAACCCATCAATGTCGTGGTAAACGTCTAAAATCATATCGTAGGCATCGTATTCGCCCACATCAATACCAAAACCGTTGCCGCTATCGCCCAGCCCTACAATATTGTTGTTGGCGTAAACAACGCCATTTCTAAAAGATATGGTAAAGGCCTTTTGCAAAAAAGGTGTTGTGCCGTAACCTTTCGTGGCATTAATATCTACATACCACAATTCATAAGCGCCAAGTAATTGGTTTATTGAAATTCCGGGGTCTTGGTAATCATCAACTATTACCCGTTCTTCAACTATCACTTCGCGATAGCACGAGGTAAATAATGTGGCAAATAACGCAACGCTGAAAAGTATTTTTATGGTCTTCATAATCAAACATTTTTAGGGGTTCTGTTAACATAGTTTCAAAACGCGTGCCAAAAAACCAAAGCGTGTTGTTTGGCTATCTTAAAAATGCGTGATATTTTGCGTATTTTTGAACAGACAAGATTTTATTTTTTATGGACAAACCTTTAAAATATGCGGTTTTTGGAGCGGGGAGCTGGGCAACGGCCATTGTAAAAATGCTTTGCGAAAATTTAGATGAAATAGGTTGGTACATGCGCAGTGTTTATACCAAAGAGCATTTGTTAAGAGAACAGCACAACCCTAATTACTTAAGTTCGGTGGAGTTTCATTTGGAGCAATTGAAGTTAAGCAATGATATTAACGAAATTGCTGAATATGCCGATGTGTTGATTTTTGTAATTCCTTCGGCGTTTATCCACAGTGAACTGGAAAAACTGAATATTGATATTTCCAATAAAACCATTGTCTCGGCCGTGAAAGGGATTATGCCCGAAACCGGACTGTTAGTGGGCGAACATTTTCATGAAGCCTACAACGTGCCCTACGACAATATAGCTGTTATTGCCGGCCCTTGCCATGCCGAAGAGGTGGCCTTGGAACGGTTATCGTACCTTACCATTTCGTGTTCGGACGAAAACAAAGCCAAAGCCATTGCCAAAAGCTTGAGCAGCGATTACATCAATACCAAAACCAGCGACGATATTATTGGTGTTGAGTACGCTGTTATGCTGAAAAATATTTACGCTATTGCAGCTGGTATTGCCCACGGATTGGGTTATGGTGATAATTTCCAGAGTGTGTTGATGAGCAACTCCATTCGTGAGATGAAACGTTTTATTAAAAAAGTGCATAAAATGAAACGTAACATTAACAATTCGGCTTATCTGGGCGATTTGTTGGTTACGGGTTATTCTATTTTTTCCCGTAACCGTATGTTTGGCAATATGATCGGGAAAGGTTACACGGTTAAATCGGCGCAAATGGAAATGAGCATGGTGGCCGAAGGGTACTACGCTACCAAAAGTGCCTACCAACTTAACCAAAAAAACAAGAAAAAGGCACAAACTCCCATTATCGATGC
>CAZZDI010000299.1:0-2118 GCA_964653155.1 uncultured Flavobacteriaceae bacterium
ACCGGCGACATTCAGCTTGGAAGGCTGACGCTCTACCAACTGAGCTACTCCCGCAGTTTTCAAATTCCAAATCTAAAAATCCAAATCCCAAGATTTTGGAATTTTGAAATTGATTTTTTTGAAATTTGCACGCTTTGCGTGTTTGTGGGGAGAGCAGGATTCGAACCTGCGAAGTTAAAAAACAACAGATTTACAGTCTGTCCTCGTTGGCCGCTTGAGTATCTCCCCAATTCATTTTTCAATATTTTAAAGACCTTTCTCAAAACTTTGAGTTCCGTGCTTTCGCAGGAATTAAGAGCCTCCAGAGGGACTCCCTTCGGCTTCGCTCAGGATAAACTTCTCGTCCCCAACCCGTTGTTCTACAAAACAAAACCAACGAGTCTCCTGATACAATTTTCAAGATTTCAAGAGCCTCCAGAGGGACTCGAACCCACGACCTGCTGATTACAAATCAGCTGCTCTAGCCAGCTGAGCTATGGAGGCATTTTTATACTTTTTGAGCATAAAAAAAAGCCCGTTATTTCTAACGGACTGCAAATGTATAGATTTTTTATTTTATTCAAAATATTTTTTTGAGAAATTTTATTATAAATGTGCCCTTAGTTTCTCTTTTCTCTTTTTTAGCTGGCGTTCTAGTGAGGCTGCGGCCATATCGGCACCTTCTTCAAAAGTCTTACACTGCTTTTTAACTACAAAACTATCGCCCGGAACACTTACTTTAACCTCGAAGATTTTATTTTCTTTTTGGCTGGTATTTTCAACCTTTAAAAACACATCGGATTTTATAACCCTATCGTAAAACAAATCTAATTTATCCAATCGTTTCTGGATAAAATTTATCAACTTTTGGTCTGCGTTGAAATTTACGGATTGCGTGTTTACTTTCATACTAATACACTTTATTGGTTAGACAAAAATTCTCGCTATTTTTTACTTCTGGGGTGTGCCTTAACATGCACTTTTTTTAACTCGGCAATGCTATTGTGGGTGTAAACCTGAGTAGCGGCCAAACTGGAATGCCCTAAAAGTTCTTTAACAGCATTTAAATCGGCACCTTGGTTTAACAAATGTGTTGCAAAAGAGTGCCGGAGTATGTGCGGACTCTTTTTTACTTTTGAAGATGCCAAACTAAAATACTCATTTATTATTCTGTAAACAAGTGTTTCATATATTTTAACGCCTTTTTTCGTTAAAAAGAGCATATCTTTATCTGAAATATTAGGCAACTTAGTCCTTTTCTCCAAATACAAAAAAGCGGTTTGCACTACCGAATTTAATAACGGTACAATACGCTCTTTATTACGTTTTCCTAAAACTTTTAGGGTTTTGTTTTTGAGGTCGACACTGCCCAACTTTAATTCAATAAGTTCGATGCGCCTAATTCCGGTGGAATAGAACAGTTCTATTATAAATTTGTTGCGCACGCTTTCAAAATCGTCGCCCAAGGCCAAATCGTCGAGAACGGTTTTCACCTCGGCTTCCGAAAAGGGCACCTGCACCTTTTTACTTGTTTTCAACGCGCGGTGCTTGGCCAATGGGTTCACCTCAATATCGCCCACTTTTAAAAGGAATTTATAATAACTGCTCAACGCCGACACCTTTCGGTTTACGCTTCGGTTGGTGAGCCCACTTTCTACCAATTGCACAATCCAGCTTCGTATTTGGGGGTAATTTACCTTAGCCATGTTTTGGTCGCCGTATTCATCCTCAACAAAACGTTTAAAACTTTCCAGATCGGTTTGATAGGCCTTTAGGGTTAAGGCCGAATAGTTTTTTTCGAGCAGCAGATAATCTAAAAATGCTTGGAATGCCATAATACAGAACAAAGAAATTTAAAATTTAACTGGTTGCACATTTTGAAAAAATTCGTCAATCCGAGTGGATTTCACGACAGAATGAGTGAAATATGTATTAAGAAAAGAATTTTATATTAAACAGTTCTCGATACAATTTTTTCGCCCTACTTCGGTAAGCTCAGCAAGCACTAAAAAAATCACTCGAACTGACGCCTAAATCAAATTTTATGGTTCAAACACACAACATATTGTTTTTGATTCTAACTACCCCAACAGAAACAACAAGGTCCCATAATTATTTTAACAACCAGTAATCAAATCC
>CAZZDI010000300.1:0-2108 GCA_964653155.1 uncultured Flavobacteriaceae bacterium
TGAAATCAAGTGAGACGACGGGGGCAGGTGAAATTATGAATCGCTCAATTTAGGTGTTAATAAGTCCGAACCGAAAACAAGCCAAAATTTGAGCAAATACAATCCCGAAATCAGCCAACCGAAACAGAGCCGATTTTAAAGCCGAAAAAAGCCCCGAAAACGGAATTTAAACGCAAAAAAATGTTTGAATTTGATTTAAAAAAAGCCCCCTTGTTCCGCCTGTGGCGGAAATAAAAATCACTCACCGCAAGGCGGTGAAAAAAAGCCCCTGTTCCTGCTCCGCAGGAATTAAAAAAGTCAGTCCGCCAAATGGCGGAAAAAGCCCCCGAAAAACAGTCCTTAAAAACAAGAAAATTTAAGCAAAAATGAGCCGAAAAAAGCCCCTTTGCCTGTGGCAACCAAAAAAGAGAAAATAAAGCGAAAAAAAGCCCCAAAAAAGAGCCAAAAAAGCCCCCAAACCGAACCGAAAAAACCACCGAACCGACCACCCGAAAAACAACCCAAAAACCCCACCCAAAACCGCCCTTAAAACTTGCCTAAATCCACGTGGGGCGGGGCAAGGGGAAAAGAGAGCGAAAAAGTAGCGGAAAGGCAAGAAATACAAGGGTTTAAGAGCAAAAAGGACTAATGTTAATAACTTTTTTCAAAAAGGCATTATGAAGCTCTAAAAATGGAAGATTTGAACGCTGAAAAGTAAATTTTGCGAAGCAATTTTAATTTACTCGTGGCAGAGCCACACATTTTTTTGCCCCCTTTTTTTGGTTCTGCGGAGCAGAACAGGAAGAAAAATAAAGCCCCGATTTTCGGGGCTTAGGTTTTTAATCATCAAAAATTATGTGGTTCTTTATTATCCACCTTTCAGCTTCTTTCACAAGCATAAAATTTAATGTCTTATTGGGCGAAACGGATAATTGAACTCTTGCGGCAACAGGGTTATTCCAATCCAAAGTAAAATCGCCAAGAACAACATATTGTTTGACTTTTTTTACCTTGTCCCCATTCAAAATTTTTGCTCTGCATTTATTTCTTTTTAGAAGCAAAGGGGAATTTTCCGTTAATAATTCATTAGCCAAAAAGTAAACGGTCTTCTGATTGTAAACACTATCAAAAGCGGCACTATTGATTACTATATTAAGAATGTTTTCCGCCTCTTTTCTTCTTTCTTCTGAACTGAAATTTTGAGCTATCGTATTTTGATATGCAAGCACCAAAAAAAGTAGAAGAAGCAATTTAAACCTTTTCATATCAATTACCTTTTTTTACTTCTTCTACTGCCTTAGTAGCGTCTTTTCGTTGCTCATCAGTAGTGGTAACATTGGTCATTTGTCCGTAGCCTCTGAATGTATATCCCGAACCACCTTCTTGTTTCCAACTTCCGTCAGATTGCTTAGAGAATGTAAATTCACGTCCTCCATAATTTCCTGCGTCAGTGTCCGAACCTGTACTTAAAGAGTAAAAAGTCATTGTTTCAATAGATTTCCCACCTACTTCAATTGTTCCTTTTGTTATGTCGCTTGCTAACAATACTGCGTGTCCTGCCATATCGCCAACCTCTCCCATAAATACAATATCTCCAAGCTCTCCTTTTGTTATGTCTGAAACAAACCGCCTATCAGTTCCGTCCCCTGCCTTAAACCAATTCATACCGCCTGTTTCGTGTGAACGTCCTTTAAATCCTCCTCCTTTTGTTGAAAAGCCTGATTTTAAAGTAGTCATAGTAGAAGCGTCTGCCCCATTCATATAAGAAGTCCAACAACTTTCATAACATACTGTTCCTGTCGGCACTACTCCTGCTTTATACGTCCAACCGCCATCGCCACCATACCAAATATTAAATGGTATTCCTTTGTTTGCCATTTTTTGGGCTGCCCATAACAAAGCGGGAACATTTTCACGACCATCGGGGTCAACGTAATAAATCGGATTATTTGCTACATAAGCAAAACCCGAGATGCTTGGATATTTTTCCGTAAGTACATCAACACCAAGAAAAGTACTCTTGTTAGGATCGTAGTATCTTTGCTCGTAATAGTAGAGGCCGGTCATGATATCCAGTTCTTTGCCTGTATAAAGATAGGTGTTTCTGTCGGTTTGGGTGTTGCGTTCTT
>CAZZDI010000301.1:0-2107 GCA_964653155.1 uncultured Flavobacteriaceae bacterium
CAAAAGGAAATTCCGGAAATGACGGGACGGGTCATTCCAGAGCCTGTGTTTTCTAAAACCGATTATGAAAACACCATTTTCAACCCCATAAAAAAAGCCATTAAACCGTTTGATACCGACAATATTTTAGACCATTATTTTTTAAACTCTCGTGGTGCGATTGCTCGTTTTGACCGAAATGCGATTGAAATCCGGCTTATCGATATTCAGGAATGTCCGCAGGCCGATATCGCCATTTGTGTGTTTCTTATTGAAGTTTTAAAACTGCTGGTTTCTGAAAAACTGGTCGATTTAAACACCCAAAAGTTGTGGCAAAAAGAACCACTTTTCGATATTTTAAATACCTGTATTAAAGATGGCGAACAGGCCGTTATTCGGAACACAGATTATTTGGCGCTTTTTAAGATTGAAAACGAAAGCACCGCCCAAGATATTTGGAAACAGCTTTACCAATTGGTAAGACCAAACATTGACAGCAGCCACCACACAGCCATTGAAACCATTTTGGAACACGGTACTTTGTCCACCCGAATTTTAAAAGCTGTGGGAAACGATTTTTCGGAAAAACACTTAAAAACCGTGTATTTTAAGTTGGCGGAATGTTTACAGAAGAATAAACTATTTGTGCCGTGAAACCCTCGTTGAGGGATTTAGTATGACAAAGTTATCATTCCTAATTACGATTACTGCTCGATAACTATAGAGACGGAGAAAGAAATATTTAAAATTAAGTTTCTGATCATAAGATTGCTTTGAAAAATTTCTAGAAACAATCTTTATTTGTTACTTTTTAGTAGGCTTATTTTTTAACAGTGAAATTCTTTTTCGAGTACCATGTCATTCCGACAGAGCGGAGCGACGAGGAATCCCATAGGGTTGAATCTAGTGTGAGATTTCTCCCTTCGCTCGAAATGACAAAACACTCTTAAATATTTTTTAGTACTGAAAATAAAATATTGATTCAAAATTTATTCATGTGAAATTTTTGTTGACTTGCGAGCACAGCGGAAACCATATTCCCCAAAATTTTAAAACCTGTTTTAAAAACCGGGAGTCTGTTTTAAATACGCACCGTGGTTTTGATATCGGTGCGCTCGATATGTTCCGTACGTTGCAACCTTTGGCCGATTATTCAAATTACTCGGAAACCAGCCGGTTATTGATTGAACTGAACCGCTCGTTGCACCACCCCAATTTGTTTTCGGAGTTTACTAAAACCCTTCCAAAATCTGAAAAGCAACGTCTGATAAACAGTTACTACCTACCCTACCGAAACGCGGTGGAGCAAACCATAAAACACTGGATAGCCAAAGGCGAAACCGTTTTACACCTTTCAGTGCATTCTTTTACCCCTATTTTGAACGGTAAAGAACGCCAATGTGATATCGGTTTGCTTTACGATTCCCGTCGCATTGAAGAAAAAATCCTTTGCGCACAACTCAAAAAAGAACTACTGCTGCAAAACCCGAAATTAAATGTGCGCTTTAATTATCCTTATTTAGGAAAGGCTGATGGTTTTACTACCTATTTACGTAAAAAATTCAGTAAAAATTACTTGGGCATTGAGCTGGAAATGAACCAAAAATATGCTGTGGATAATCAGTTTCCGGAAAAATTAAAGGAGAAGTTGTTTTTGGTTTTAAAGCAATTTTTTTGAATTATATCAGTTTACATACTTGACATTGTAAAAAATTTCAACTAAATTCGTTTACCTGTGCTGAACTTGGTTCAGTAACGACGGATATAAGTCACCTGTGCTGAATTTGGTTCAGTATTGAAACGACGCATATCCTAAAAGTTAAACGAACCTCTCTTCTAAAATCTCACAACATCAACAACAAATCTGGATTAGGGCAATTACTTTCATAAAACGTTAAATCGCTTTTTCGACATACCCCAGGATAATTCCCTTTAAAATTTTGTAAATCACTAATAATCTGAAAATGCAAATGTGGCGGATAATCGCCATTAACAGAAGCATCGCCCAAAGCACCAATTACAGTTCCTTTTTTAAAGGTTTGCCCCGCTTTTAAATGGGCAATGGACTCTAGACTTAAATGTCCGTAAAGCGTAAAAAATTCAACACCGTTTATGCCGTGTTTTAAAA
>CAZZDI010000302.1:0-2104 GCA_964653155.1 uncultured Flavobacteriaceae bacterium
GGATTGAAAATGATTTTCCACATGGGAGCTTTTTTGCCCAGTTCGAAATAGGCTTGTGCTGAAAGGTTAGAAAAGTGTTCTGTTTTTAAATTGAATTCTGAATAACTTTGATAAGTATAATGGAGAATATCGCCTTTTAGCTGACCAACTGAAGCCGATGGAGTGTTCATTTTTACGGTCTCGTGAACTTTATTGCCTTTCCACTGCGCTTTTCGCCTATCGAAAACACGTAATTTTTTGTTGGGGTACCAATCGGCATGTTTTATCCACTGTCCGCAAAAATTATTGAATCGGTTGGCGTAATAGCCATCAAACTCCCAATTGTTTTTCAGTTTGATGATGGATTGCTGTAAACGTTCGGAAAGCGCTTCGTCACCGTCGAGCGATACCACATAATCGTATTTGGCTTGATTTAGGGCAAAGTTTTTCTGCTCGATGTAGCCCAAAAATTTCTGTTCAATAAAAGTGACCTTGTATTTTTCGCAAATGGCTTTGGTGTTGTCGGTTGAAAACGAATCGACCACCACAATATCATCAACTACTAAAGCCAAAGATTGTAAACATGTTTCGATGTTCCGCTCTTCGTTAAAGGTAATGATGACGCCCGATAGTTTAATCATATTGCTGTTTTGGTTAGGCAAAAATAGCTATTTTTGTTTCAATGGAAACATTAAAGTCATCGGTAATTATAAGCACCTACAACCAGCCCCAATGGTTGGAGAACGTGCTATGGGGTTATGCGGGCCAAACCGAAAAATGTTTTGAGATTGTTATAGCCGATGATGGCTCGGGGGAAGATACCAAACAAGTGGTTGAGCGTTTTAAAAAGGATTCAGCATTAGAAATTGTACATGTTTGGCAGGAAGATAATGGATTTCAAAAAACAAAAATTTTAAATAAAGCCATTGAAGCTGCTTCAGCAGAATATTTAATTTTTACCGATGGCGACTGCATCCCCAGGAACGATTTTGTGGCTACCCATTTAAAGTTGAGCCGGAAAAACTGTTTTCTTTCCGGAGGATATTTTAAACTTCCAGAGGATATTTCTAAACTCATATTAAAAGAAACGATTGAAAGCCAGCAGTGTTTTAAGTTGGATTGGCTGTTGAAACACGGATTGAAAAAAACATTCAAAACCAATAAACTGACCGCATTTGGATTGAGGGCTTGGTTTTTAAACACGTTTACGCCCACAAAAGCAACGTTTGATGGTATGAACGTTTCGGGTTGGAAAAGTGATATAATTGCTGTTAACGGATTTGACGAACGCATGCAGTACGGTGGCGAAGACCGCGAATTGGGCGAACGCTTGATGAACAGCGGCGTTAAATTTATACAAGTACGATACAGTGCTATTTGTTTACATTTGCACCACGATCGCCCTTATAAAAATGAAGCGGCTTTAGCGAAAAACAAAAAAATAAGGGAGGAAACGAAAAAAAACAAATCAGTTTATACGCCTTTTGGCATTGTAAAATCGAGTTAGTTTTTGATGCTTTTTAAGAAACCCACCAATTTCTGTTTAAATAAGTTGGGTGTGAATTTCGCGTAAAGCTTATCGGCTTCTTTTTTAAAAGCTTTTTCGGGTTTGGTGTAAATTTCAGGTTTGAAATCCTTCAAGTGGACACTGATATTTTTTTCATCTTCAAACAAACTCCACGTAGCTTTATCGATCCATGGAGAAAAAATACTGAATGTGGGCACGTTTAAAGCTTTCGCCATATTTACAGCCCCGCCTTCATTACCAATTAAAGCATCGCAATGATGCGTGATGGCCAAAAATTCCCGGAGACTGTTGCCAAAAACATTAAAGAAAATAGCGTTTTGGGTTTCCTTATTGCAATTGTTAAAAATGTCCTTTGCCAATTCTTTTTGCTTCGGAATATAATTGAACAGTATTTGCGCATTGGTTTCCGTGTAAACGGTATCAATAACCTCGGCCATGTATTGATGCGGATAGGTTTTGTTAGCGCTGCTGCCCAAAACACCAATCATAATAATCGGTTTTTCGAGGTTGATACCATGCGCTTTTAAAAAAGCTTTACTTTGTTCGATTTCGTCGTCCGATAGATAAATTTTCGGTTTTATCAACTGTGTTTCAATA
>CAZZDI010000303.1:0-2087 GCA_964653155.1 uncultured Flavobacteriaceae bacterium
AAAAAAACATCAATTCGAGTGAATCTTTTCGATTGAAATGAGAAAAATTTGTATCGAGAATTAAGGTTTTGGCAACCAAAAAATTCTCTATACAATTTTCCGTGCCTCAAAAAAAAAAAAAAAAACGACAGGTAAACTAAATTTCATGTTCAAAATGTACAACGGGCTATAAACCCTTTTTTGAAAACAAGTAGTGCTTTGTCATCCATAAAACAAAAAACCGACCAACCATTCTGCCATTAAAAACAACGTTAAAAGCTCTTATCCAAATTCATATTTCACTTCCTAACGCATTTAAAAACTCTATATCATTTTAAATGCTTACTATGGCTTCCGAAAGCAAAATACACTCAATTAACCCTTAAATATTCTATATTAATTTAACACAAAATTGATGTAAAAATAACGGGTAAAATAACACATAAATACATCAATTTCAATGTTTTGCAAATCGTTTTTCTAACATAACTTTGAAGTGTTGAACGTTAAAACCTCTAATTATGAAAAACGTAATCAAAAACACCAAAAAAGGAATCTTAATGGCAATTATGATGACTGCCTTGTTAAGTTTCGCCAATGAAAAAGCTTCATTTGCAAACATTGTAAATGACGCTGGAAGAACCTCGGTTACCTTTGTTGATGTAAAAGCAGGAAACCTACTGTCTATCAAAGATGAAAACGGCATTGTATTATATAAGGAATTCATCCAAAAAACGGGCATATATACCAAAGGATTCGATTTAACATCGCTGCCCGACGGAGACTATCTTTTTGAATTGGATAAAGATGTAGAAATTTCCACCATTCCATTTACGGTTAAAGCAAACAATGTGTCTTTCAAAAAAGAACTTGAAAAAACATTTTTTAAACCAATGGCAAGAGTAAAAGGCAATCTTGTTTATGTTACCAGATTGTCACTCAACAAAGCTCCAATGGACATAGAAGTATATTCGGTAAGCAATGGAAACAATGAGCTTATACACTCTGAAACCTTTAAAAACACCGAAAACATTGAGCGCCTTTACAGATTAAGCGGGCTAAACAAAGTAGAATACAAAATTGTATTTAAAACAGAAGGTAGGGTATTTACCAAAATCATTAAAAGTTAATTTAGCTAACTCAAATTAACTCTGGGAGCGGGCCAAATGGCCCGCTTTTTTTTAGAATAATTTTAGCTGCCCGTCTTTAAATTGCTCATGCAAATCGGTATTCAGTCTGGGCATACCTTTGTCTTTAAAATATTTATGCCTTGCTAATTTTATCAGCGCATTAATTTGTTCGGCTATTTTCCCTTCACCTCGCATTCGTGTGCCATAACGCGAATCGTTTAAACTGCCGCCGTGGCAACTTTCAATTTGGTGCAGCACTTTATCGGCACGGTCGGGCATAGTTTTTTTTATCCAATCGGTAAAAATTTCACCAATTGCACCATTTAGTCGAACAATGGTGTGCCCAATGGACACAGCCCCATAATCAGCAGCCGCTTTGGCCAATGGCAATATTTCATGACTATTGATCGACGGAATAATGGGCGCCAACATAACGTTTACCGGAATGCCATTATCACTCAACACTTTTACAGTTTCCAATCGCCGTTTTATGGTGGCCGTTCTCGGTTCTAAAATACGCCTAGTATCTTCGCTCAATGAAGTTATCGAGATATTAACACCAATTAAATTGTCTGCTGCCAAGGCTTTTAACAAATCTAAATCGCGCAAAATCAAAGCATTTTTGGTAATAATACCTACGGGATGTTTGTATTTTAAAAACACCTCTAAGCATTTTCGGGTAATCTCAAATTGCTTTTCGGCCGGCTGGTAGCAATCGGTGTTGCCCGACATCACTATGGGGTGGGCTTTCCAACTTTTCTTTTTTAGTTGGTTTTCCAGTAGCTTCGGCGCGTCTTTTTTTACCAAAATGCGACGCTCAAAATCCAACCCCGCACTGTAACCCCAATATTCATGCGAGTTTCGGGCGTAGCAGTAAATACAACCGTGTTCGCAACCTTGGTAAGCATTCATGGAATACATCATCCCCACATCGGGACTTTCTACTTTATTTACAATGGTTTTCGGGAAGGTTTCCAG
>CAZZDI010000304.1:0-2077 GCA_964653155.1 uncultured Flavobacteriaceae bacterium
CCAAAATTAAACGACATCAACTTCAAATTGATTATAAATGGCGAAGAAAAACAAGTAGGAAACACCAGTTTGATGATTTATAATTTCAGCGATATTATTGCGTTCACCTCTAAATTTATGACTTTAGAGCCGGGCGATCTTATTTTTACGGGCACACCTGCTTCCGGCACCGGAGAAATACATAAAGGCGACCATTTACAAGCCTCTATTGAAGGGGAGCTGCTTTTAGATTTTAAAATGGTTTAAAATTACAAACCCCTATTTATAACCAAAGTCTTTTATTATTTTTAAAACTTAAAATGATAAAAGGTCTTGTGCCAACTACAAAACCATAACATTACATGAGCAATGCCATAGCCTATCGCGTTTACGATTTTTTAAAAAACTTCCCGCCTTTTAATCTTTTAAAAGCAGACGACCTACTTAAGATTTCAACCGAAGTTTCCATTGTCTATTTAGAAAAAGGCGACGTTATCTTTAAAAAGGGCGATCCGTTCAACAGTGTGTTTTATGTAGTTAGAAATGGCGCGGTTACCCTTATACATACTACCAACGAAAACGAACAGGTAGTGGTTAATATTAGTGATGGCGGAGACCTGTTTGGGCTTAGGCCGCTCATTGCCCAAGAAGCCTATAAACTAACGGCCAAGGCCAACGAAGAATCTATTGTTTACGCTATTCCTATTGATATTTTCAGACGGGTAAGTGCCGATAATGCCAACGTTTACAAATTCTTAATCACTGCCTTTGCCACCAATACATTCGATCCCTATACCGCCGAGGAAAACAGCAAAATATTTGTAGATTATTTGCCCAACACCTCACAAGATATTGAGTATTTCCAATCAGCAAATTACACCAAAAACCCCATAACGTGCCCCCATCACTCTACATTAAAAGATGCTGCCATAAAAATGAAAAACCACAAAATTGGCTGTATTATTGTGGTTGACGACAACGACAAACCGGTGGGCATCATTACCAACAGCGATATAAAAAACAAAATTGCCACGGGCATTTTCCCCATCGATACCAATGTGGGAAATATCATGAGTACGCCGGTAATCACTTGTAAAAAAGATTTGACCGTTGCCGAGGGACAGTTAAAAATGGTTCAGTATAATATTGGGCATTTGTGTATCACAAAAGACGGCACCGAAAACTCCAAACTCATCGGGGTGCTTACCCACCACGATGTTTTGGCCACGTTGGGCAACACACCATCGGTTATTTTAAAAGAAATAAAGCGGGCCAAACGCACCAAAAAACTCAGGGCAGCAAGACTAAAAGCCAATCATTTATTAAAAAGTTATTTAGAGCAGAACATGCCCATTGGCCACATTACAAAAATTATTGCGCAAATTAACGATGCCGTAACCGTTAGAGCTATTGAAATCGCCCTAAAAAAAATGCCCACAAAGCCCCCCGTAAAATTCTCGTGGATCGCATTGGGCAGCCAAGGCCGAAAAGAGCAATTATTATTTACCGATCAAGACAATGCCATTATTTTTGAAGATGTACCCGAAGAACAGCACAACGAAACACAAGCCTATTTTGTAGAACTCGGCAAATTGGTAAGTAAATCGTTAAACAAAATAGGGTTTGAATATTGCGAAGCCGACATGATGGCCAGCAACCCCGATTGGTGCAAAACCATTACCGATTGGAAAGCCCAATTTAGCGATTGGATTTTGAATACCGACGACAAAGCCATATTGCTGTCTTCCATATTTTTCGATTTCAGCCATGTTTATGGAAAAAAGAACTTGGTTGACGAACTATCCAATTCCATTTACGAAACCCTAAAACAAACCTCGGTATTTTTCAAGTTCTTGGGTCGCGATGCCTTAAAAAACCCACCACCATTAGGTTTTTTCAAGCAATTTGCCGTTGAAAAAGACAACCAGCAAAAAGACCTTTTCAATATTAAAAACCGAGCCATTATGCCATTGGTAGATGCCGCACGGCTACTTATTCTGCAAAACAAAATAAAAGGCGTAAACAACACCGCCGAGCGTTTTGAAAAACTGGCCGATATAGACTACAATAACAAAGAACTTTATCAATCTTGTGCGTA
>CAZZDI010000305.1:0-2072 GCA_964653155.1 uncultured Flavobacteriaceae bacterium
GAAGCAAAATGCACGAAGACCCCGAAATGCCCAACTACGGCAAACGCGGGCGTGGCAAAAAATTTATTGAAGGCATGGTAGTTGCCATTGAGCCCATGATAAATATGGGTACACAACGTATTAAACAACATCGCGACGGTTGGACCATCACCACAAACGACGGCAAACCTTCTGCGCATTTTGAGCACGACGTTGCTCTAGTTGACGGCAAACCAGAATTGCTATCTACCTTTGCTTATATTTATGAAGCCTTGGGCATTAAAAGTGATGAAGAAGATGAATTTCGGCAAAACGCTTTAGTATTGTAAAATGAGGCAATGGCTTACAATTCTTTTTCTTTGTTTTGCATTTTTGGCACAATCCCAAACCGCCAATAGTTTCATTAATGCAACGTATTATTTTCCTAAAAAAGAAAGATCGCTTCCTTATCAAAACATCCCTCCGGGAACAATTGAACTAAAGGACAATCTTTTCATTGATATGTTTCCTATTGACAATTTCATGTATGAAGAGATGCTTAATAGCGTTTTGCACTTTTGGAATTTTGAGGTACATGAAATCATGAAAACACTTCAAAGCTACGGTATCAATAAGGCTACAGCCAAAGCAAAGTTTGGAAATATTCCCGCAGAAAAGAATCTATACACCACACTTTTAATACCCACAGAAAAAAAACTAACAGGAAGTGCCATTTCATCCTCAGAATACATGCAGCACCCTAAATTTGCCCATTTTCCTGTTTTAAACTTCAATATTTACCAAGCCGTTATGTACTGCAAATGGCGAACAGATGTAGTGAAACTATTATGGGCAATAAATGCGACATCTTTTGAAGAAAGGAAAAAATTTCCCCTAAATTTTGAATATCGACTGGCCACAAAAGAAGAAATTGAAGCAGCCACAGAAAAATTTGGCATTTCTGAAGAACCTTTTGTTTTTGAATATGTAACCCACAAATTTCCAAAATACCAAGACCCTAACCATAAAAATGAAAACCGGGCCATTTTCATAAAAAACGGATTTGAAGAATTAACCCTGGAAGCCTATCACAATATTCTATCTGAGCAAACAAACACCACTGAAAAACTAACAATACCACTGAAAAAAACCGTTTTTAGGTGTGTTTGTGAAATAAAAGATTAACCCTTTGAAAAAGCTATTCAAACTCATACTTAATCTTTTCCCACGGCCTTTATTGATTCGGTTAAGCTATGTTGTGCGCCCCCTTTTGGCTTTCTTGCTTAAAGGAAACACTTACACCGATCCCATTGACGGCAAAAGTTTTAGAGGCTTTTTGCCCTACGGGTACGGCAACCAACGCAACAACGTACTTTCGCCATCAACCTTAAGTTTAGAGCGCCACCGACTGCTTTGGCTATACTTAAAAAATGAAACCCGTTTTTTTTCAGACACATTAAAAGTGTTGCATTTTGCCCCCGAACAATGTTTTTTAAAACGTTTTCGAGGACTTAAAAACCTAGATTATACCACCACCGATTTGCTTTCACCAATTGCCGATGTAAAGGCTGATATTTGCAACCTTCCTTTTCACGACAACCAATTTGATGTTATTTTGTGCAACCACGTTTTGGAACACATCACTGATGATACCAAAGCGATGCAGGAATTATTTCGCGTGATGAAGCCAGGAGGCTGGGGCATTTTTCAAATTCCACAAGATTTAAATCGGGAAAGCACTTTTGAAGACGATAGCATCACCGATAAAAAAGAACGCGCCAAAATTTTCGGGCAGTACGACCACGTTAGGGTTTATGGCCGTGACTATTTTGAAAAACTACGAACCATAGGGTTTAAAGTAGATGAAGTAGATTATACCAAAACGCTTTCAGCCGATTTGATTGAACGCTATTGCTTGGCAAAAGGCGAAGTTATTCCCGTAGTCAATAAATAAACACAAAAATGGAACAGCACATTTTCATAATTACTGGCGCAATATTTGGCATGCTGGCCATAATTTTTGGTGCTTTTGGAGCCCACGCACTAAAAAAAGTTTTAAATGACGACCAACTTAAAAGTTTTGAAACGGGAGTAAAATATCAAATGTACCACGC
>CAZZDI010000306.1:0-2051 GCA_964653155.1 uncultured Flavobacteriaceae bacterium
AAGACATTCTTTTTGATTTCGGCTTTTTCTAAATTTCGCACATACGGCGGATTGGAAATGATGATGTCATACGAATCTAATTGCTCGGTTGATAAAATATTTTGTTCGATAAAAATAACCGAAGCGTTTAGTTTTTCTGCATTTTCTTTCGCAATTTTCAAAGCTCCGGTAGAAATATCCATCGCAAAAATTTCTGCCAACGGAAATTCTTTTTTAATACTAATCGGAATACAGCCCGTTCCGGTGCCGATATCTAAAACACGCCATTTTTTTTCGGGTTGGCGATTCATTTCACTCAACACCCATTCAACTAATTCTTCGGTTTCCCTACGTGGAATCAAGGTTGCCGGAGATACTTTGAATTCATATCCATAAAAATACGCCTTCTCAAAAATATATTGAATTGGGATTTCTTTTTGAAGTTGAGAAAGAATACTATCTAATTGAAGTATTTGCGATTCATTTAAACGTTCGTTATCTTTTAGAACTAAATCAACCCTACTGAGTCCTAATACTTCATACGCTACAATGGTTAACATTGATTTGATTTCGTCTGCATCATATAGGTGTTGCAATTGTTCATTGAACCACTTTTTATAGCTGTTTAGCGTCATAATTGTTATTTTTGTAAAAAAAAGACATGTCACCACACCAACTTTATATGCAACGTGCCTTGCAATTAGCCAAAATTGGTTTAGCGAACGCTATGCCCAATCCGTCGGTAGGTGCGGTTATTGTTTACAAAGATACAATAATTGGCGAAGGATATACCGCTGCTTTTGGTGGATCACATGCCGAAGTAAATGCTATAAATTCTGTAAAAAATCAGGAATTATTAAAAGAAAGTACCTTATATGTTACCTTAGAACCTTGTAGTCATTTTGGAAAAACACCTCCTTGTGCCAACTTAATTGTTGAAAAAAAAATCCCGAAAGTGGTCATTGGCTGTGTGGATCCGTTTGCAAAAGTTGCCGGAAAAGGAATTCAAATTTTGAAAGATAACGGCATTGAAGTACTAACAGGAGTTTTAGAAGAGGAGTGCAAAGCATCGCACAAACGCTTTTTTACGTTTCATTTAAAAAAACGACCGTATATTATTCTAAAATGGGCGCAATCTGCCGATGGTTTTATTACTCCGATTAAAAAAAAGGAACAAAAACCTGTTTGGTTATCCAATGCCTATTCCCGACAACTAACTCACAAATGGCGGAGTGAAGAAATGGCAATTTTGGTCGGAAAAAATACGGTTATTGATGACAATCCCAGTTTAACTACACGAAATTGGAAAGGTAAAAATCCTGTTCGGTTGTTTATTGATACTCAAAATGAAATGGACAATTCGTTTCAGATTTTAAATGATGAAGCACCAACTTATCGCTTTACCAAAAACAAAAAATCGGAAAAAGATGTTGTGGTTCCTTTTGAAGATACGGTTCAGGAAATTTGTGATTTTTGTTTTGAAAACAATCTGCAATCTGTGATTATTGAAGGCGGACAAAAAACACTACAATCTTTTATTGATACGGGACTTTGGGACGAAGCTAGAGTTTTTGAAACTAAAATAGAACTGCAGCAAGGTGTTTCAGCTCCGATATTAAAAGGTTTCAGTAAAACATCAACAATTTTAATTGACAGTGATTGTTTGCATTTTTATCAATATTTAACAAAATGATAGACACTTATAAAACCATAGAAGTTCCTGGTGAGGAAACTTTATTTAAAGAAAAAAACAGCAAATTTTTTGGCTACGCCTTTCCTATTCATTCGGAAGAAGAAGTAAAAACGATTTTGGAACAGGTTAGAAAACAGCATTTTTCTGCACGTCATTGGTGCTATGCGTACCAGATAGGAACCGGAAAAAACGTTTATTTCAGAGCCAACGATGATGGTGAACCCAACAATAGTGCGGGTATGCCCATCTACGGTCAAATTCAATCATTTGATGTAACCAATATTTTAATAGTGGTAGTTCGTTATTTTGGCGGCGTTAAATTAGGTGTAGGCGGATTGGTAACTGCATATAAAACTTCGGCGCAAATGGCTTTGGAAGC
>CAZZDI010000307.1:0-2037 GCA_964653155.1 uncultured Flavobacteriaceae bacterium
ACCGGCGCCAGTCCTCCACCACATAAAACTCAATCAGCGGTTCCACGGTCCATCCGTAAACCGACAAATAAGAATTGCCCGATTCGGTGGTGGGCTCATAAACGCAGCTGTAGGTGGTTGAAAAGCGCCCAATTTCATGATGCAACTGGGTTTCGTCGTACACCAATCCCCTACGCGCCAAATAATTATCGATATTCTGCCAATGTCCACTGAACAAAGCACCGGCAGCAATGGTCATACAGGCATCGCCAGCACCATTCTGGTTCCACAATTCATAGGCATAGCCATCCTGCTCCCCCTTAAACTGCTCATTTTCGGGATCGGAACAAAAGGTTAGCACCTTTGACGCTCCTGCGTCGTTTCCCGAGGCAGACTTACCACCTCCTGCACATGCGGTCCCCAAGAGCGCAACCAAAGCCAAATAAAACAAATTTCTCATAATAAATCCTTCATTAAATGAATCCCCTAATATATAATGCTTTTGAGTCTTTTGCTGCTATAACCATTTCTTGTGCTTTTAATGTTTGGAATGAAAATAATGTAAGTAGTGCTATGAGTGAAATATTTTGGTTCATTTTTTTAGAGTTTGTAGATTTCTTTTAAACTGTCCTTCAAGTTGGTTGGTTTGCGACCAAGCAATTTTTCCAAGTCGTTTGTCACGATTTCGTATTGTTGATTTTTTATATCAGCCGAAAAACCTGTCGTTATGAAAATTCCAATTTCAGGAACTCCAATTTGTTTAAGTTGCTCTGTAAATACCGAAGCTTCAATATCAGTGTAGGTAACTGATTTTCCCGAAAGTTCGGAAAGTATTTTCGCAACGTCATTGTATGAATACAACTCGTTGCCGGCTATTTCATAGGTTTTGTTCTCGTGTCCGCTTTGCAACAACACATTGGCTGCGGCTTCGCCCATTTCTCTGCGAAGTGCATAAGGCACTTTGCCATTTGCCGAAGGCAAATAAATACCTGTTTCTAAAACTTTTTCGCCAACAAAAAATGGTATTCCGTCCGCATAAAGATTGTGGCGAAGTATGGTATTGGCCATACCACTTTCTTTAATATAATCTTCTGTTTGAAAGTGGCTTTCCATAAATGATTTTATCGCCGAAGTTTTTACATCTTTCAGAGAAACGCCCGTGTACACAATATGTTTTATACCTACTTTTTTGCAGCGTCCACCACATTTTTGTGCTGTTGCAATCTGTTTTGGTCAGCCCCCGAAATGAGAAATACTTTATCGATGCCTTGCATTGCTTTGTCAAGAGAAGAAGTGTCGTCAAAAGTTCCTATTCGAACTTCAATGCCTTTTTCTTTCAAATATTTTGCTTTGTTTTCGTCTCTGGCGAATGCTACAATGTTGCTTGCTTCTGTGCTTCTTAGCAAATGCTTTATTGTCGCTGAACCTAAATGCCCTGTTGCTCCTGTTACTAAAATCATATTTTTTTTGTTTTTGAAAATTAATAAATTACTTTTGTTTCACAAAGTAACTAATAATAGTTTTAATAAGTAACTTGCTACCAAAAGGTAACTTAAAAAATAGTGGTAACCAAATGGTAACTAAAACAACAGAAAATACTAAATGTCCTGTAGCTGCAACACTCGAATTGATTGGTGGAAGATGGAAAACACCTATCTTGTATTGTCTTGCTTTTGGTACTAAACGCTTTGGTGAAATTGCCGTCTGCATTCCAAATATCTCAAGAAAGGTGCTAACCGAACAATTAAAGGATTTGGAAAAAGACGGTTTAATCAGTCGAAAACAATACAAAGAAATCCCGCCAAGAGTAGAATATTCGCTTACCGATTTGGGTAAAAGTCTGACTCCAATTTTCGATGAAATTGCAGCGTGGGGAAATCAAAATATTTTGGCTAAACCTTAAAGGTTGTCGTTGTAGACCGCGTTTCGTTACAATGACTGCCAACGGATGGCAATATGGTGCGTAGCGTATTCTTTGATAGTTATATTCTTATCCACATAGGGCCCTTGCCCTGAAACCGGTTAACTGCCTGAAAGTGAGCAGCTATGCAATACATT
>CAZZDI010000308.1:0-2010 GCA_964653155.1 uncultured Flavobacteriaceae bacterium
AGTAGGATTGGCCTAGGTACACAAGGTGTACAAGCTAAATGTCTCCAGAAAGCCTTGGTTAGTGGCGTTCTTTTTAGAGGCATCGTAAAAATTGACCAAGATTTGGCAGCGCTTTGATGCCATTTCGAGATTTAAAAGCTAAGTTGTAAGTGGGTGGTCTTTTGCCAGCTTGCAATCGAAAAAACAAGTTTAGACTAAACGTGTAGAAAGCCCTTTGGTTACTTGTTTGGACGAGGGTTCGAATCCCTCCGACTCCACAGAAACCTCTTGAATTGCCAGTAAATTCAAGAGGTTTGTTTTTAATAAAAAATTCTGTGAAATAAAAAAACCCATATAAATTAGCATTTATACGGGTTTTTTGATGAAAAGAAAATTAAGTGGACTAACTAACTCGCTGCTTATTCTTTATCTTTTCAAGCAACATTAATTCGTGTTGAATTTCTTCTTTCCGTTTATTGAATTTTTCAACTTTTTCGTCAATCATAGCTTGATAGGCCAAACGCCTTTGCCTCCTGACCTCCTGTTTTTCAACTTCTTTCTTTTTTTCTCGGTTTTGCTTTTGCTTTTCGCGGTAAACCGATAAATACGAATACCCATACATACTCAAAAACAAGAGGGCTATTATTCCTAAAATTACGAATCCGTTTTCCATGTTTTTTAAAATTATCAACCTATAAACCTTAACAACTGAAAATATTTCAAAAATCATTTAAGTATTTTGCTATTAATTAGTAAATGATGTGTAAAACTAAGAAATCGGCATTCCTCAAAAAAATAAAAAAGGTGAATGACTTAAAAAGTAGGTGAATGTAAAAAGAACGCTTATTAACGTGCAAAGCAACACAGACTTAGCGTGTGGTTTTAAGCCCCATTTCTGTCCATTTTATAATTCCGCCCTCCAAACTATAAATGGTATCGAAACCTAGTTTTTTGAATTCAGAAATACTCTCGGCACTTCGTTTTCCGGACCGGCAGTAAACATAAACGGGTTGTTTTTTGTTCAGTGTGCTTATTTGTTCAACAAAATTTTCGTCAAAAAAATTAAAATTAACAGCACTCTCGATATGTGATGTTTGGTATTCTTGGGGCGTACGTACGTCAATAAGTTGAATACTGTCCGTTCCTCTCAGAATTTCAAAAAGTTGCCGGGTTTGAATTAAATATTCTGGATCGGTATTTTGCTGGCAGTTGATTATGGAAACCGACAAAAAGGCTATGAGCCACAACTGTTTCATGGCTTTATTCTTTGTCAACCACATCGCCGGTCCACTCCAGCATACCGCCTTCAAGGTTATAGGCGTTTTCAAAACCCAATTGCTCCATGATTTGGCAAGCCTTACCGCTTCGATTGCCCGAACGGCAATACACGTAGTAGTTTTTGCTTTTGTCCAGTTCTTCTATTTCATCAATAAACTCCTGGCCTTTGTAAATATCAATATGAATGGCGTTTGGTATAATGCCTTCTGCAACTTCATCATCGGTTCTTACATCCAAAACCACTGCATTGTCATCGTTTGCCAATTGTTCTGCCCATTCTTCTTGTGTTAAATCTTCCATATATTCAAAATAAAAATTGTTCTTTACAAAATTAGCACTTCTCAATCAATAGACGAAAAAAATCGCCAGCAATTACAGCCCACAACAACTCTTGGCCAATCAACTATTTTTGGACTGAAAATTTTGGAGCGTTTTTTGTTGTTCTATCATAAAACAACTTTTTAATCGTTATTTTTGCGACAAATATTTTCATTTTGAACAAACTGCAGGTTTTACTTTTCACGCTATGTATTGGTTATATTTCATCTGGATTTGTTTACGGACAAACCCAAAAGAAAATCCAAATTGAATATGCCGGAAAACTAACCATTGACGAAGAGCGTTACCCTGGCGCAAAAATACTAACCCGCGACGATGCCCAGCAAGTTCATGTTGAGCACAATGGTGCCAATATGTGGTGCGACAAGGCGATTCATTACAGTCAGGAAAATTTTATCGAAGCCTACGGAAATG
>CAZZDI010000309.1:0-1997 GCA_964653155.1 uncultured Flavobacteriaceae bacterium
GCCATCGACCCGGGGTACATTGCGACCGAAGAAGGGGACGTACTGCCGATAATAATCTTCGGCGGAAACAAGGCCATGACGCTTTGCCCACATTGTGAGCGGTTGCATGACTATCATACGCAACCGGTGAGCAGCACCCCTTTGGACTGCCCGTATATGATGAATGGCAGCCGCTTTGTAGCCTTGCAATATGGAGAGCTGGACAAGGCAAGCCTTGAACCCGGCAGCCGCTTTGACCCCAAGAAACACCGCGAAAAACCAAAGCTCGACACAAAGCCGATACCGGAAACCAGTCCTATTTCAATCAAAGCACTTATTAAATAGATACCATTATGAAAGTAAATGTGATTTTAAAAAAGCAAAACGGCACAATCATCAATGTGGCCTTACCTGAGAAGTTTAAAAACATCCAGAACAAGGACGTTTTGCGCAGCCTTTTAGACGATCAGATCGCCAATGCGGTCCCAAAAAACAGCGTTGGCAAAGTTGAGGTTTTACGCGATAAAAGCGGACGGTTTGCCGCCGTTCAATATTTCACTCGTAAGCCAGTCAAGAAATCGAAAGAACTACCACAGAGCGATGCCGGAGCTAAACCCCGAAAACTATTTTCTTATAAACGTAAAAAGTAAAAACAATGAAAAAAGTATTGATTTATACGAATGAGGAAGGCCGAAAAAAGGAACTCGAAACCATTGAGCAGTATTTGAACAACACAAATGCCGTATTGGATACCTTCCATAGCCTGCAATCATTTAGCAAAATGGACAATCCACATGCTGCAATCAACTTCTTAAAAGCACCGGTTGAAACATTCGACAGCCTTGTTTTGAAGGCCAGCGGAATAAAGGGAGCGGTAAACCCCGATGCCGTTGCCAGCATTTTCGGAATAGACCGCAACAAAATGATTGATGCCGTTGCCAGCCAGCCTGCAATACGTGACAGCGGCATACGCAAGACAGGCCGGTATAAATGGCAGGAAGCATTTGCAGCCTTGCTTGTTTTTGAGGGTACAAATTTTATTCTGGATAGTGAGGCCGTAGAATTGCACCTTGAAAAATTTAGCGTTTTTGCAGAGACTTCTGAGGAACTCGAAATTTTGCGGTATCATGAAAACTTCTGTAATGTTTTCAATACGCACACCAAAAGAATAGGCTTCAAAAAAAGTGCGGGACAAGGCAAATTGGCTTCGGATTTGAAAACTTCGCTGGTCTCAAATAGCCAATACATGGAGATAGAACCAAACTACTATCTGGTAAGTCGAGATATTCTAAACATCAGGAAATCAATCAATTAAACACTACTCAGGGGTGGATGCAATGGTTTTCATATCATTCTGAAAATTAGCATATTAGCAACTGTTTCCACCCCTGTTTTTGATGCGATTCAGTGAATAATTGAATAACTTGTAAAGTACAAAATAATGAAAGGGAGAACAAACAACCCAAACGGCAGGCCGAAAGGCAGCCGCAACAAGGTTACTGCAATGCTAAAAGCGAAAGTAGAAGACCTGTTAACGGATTACATGAACAATAAAGAATTTCAGTCCGATTTAAAACAATTAGAACCAAAAGACAGGCTTCAGGTTGTTACCAAGCTACTGGACTTTGCATTGCCCAGGTTAAAATCGGTTGAACACCAAGACGACAGCACGAAAGAGTACATTAACATTATTGACCTTGGTAGTGGATTGGATCCGGAACTTGAGCAATTTGATGACTTCACAACCGAAGAACTAAAACTAATAGCTGAACAGTTAACAAACCGGCATGGAAACTAAAAACAAATTGACCAGAGAGCGCGCCGAACTAATAAAATTTATTACTTCAAAGCTGAGAATAAAAAGCAAACCGCGTATATTAATGCTGAATGAAGAAGACATTTTGTCCGGAAAGGTAAAACCACCAAACCGGCCCTACATATTATTTTATTCAACTTGATCTTTTTTTTGTTTTTGATTTCGGTAGTTAAAAAGCCATTCTGTTTAGGATGGCTTTTTT
>CAZZDI010000310.1:0-1973 GCA_964653155.1 uncultured Flavobacteriaceae bacterium
ATTTTAAAGTTCGATTTGGCATTTTTAAACTGGCGGTCGAGTTCTTTGCGGTATTCTTTTGTGCCTAAAAGGTTGTAAAGAGTTTCATCATCATCTTTGCCTCGGGTCATAATCATTTTTATGCGTTCCATCGGCTTGATTTCCTTTTGGTCTTTCTCCGAAAGTTCAACACCTTCTTCTGCCACCAGAACCTCATTCCATTCAGGACGCAAGGCAATGACGTTTTTATAAAACTCATAGGCAATTTCACGACTGCTGCATACAAACAAAGCTTTGCCTTTGATGGATGCACCTTCGGAAATGCGATTTTCGTAATGATGAACGAAATCCTCGGCCAAAGCTTTTAAGCGTTTCGGGTCGCCAATAATTGCATTCATATTGGCAACGGCCTTTTTGCTTTCCTCTATCTGGTATTCGTTTGCACCCAAATCGGCAGCTTCTTCGTAATACCTTTCAATTTTTTCGAGTTCGCTGTTGTTCAGGGCAACTTTGGCAGCACGGCCTTCATACACAATGCGAACGGTAATTTCATCTTTTACCGATTCGGTCATGGTATAAGCATCCACCACCTTACCAAACACGTCGAGCGTGGCATCAATGGGTGTCCCGGTAAAACCGACATAGGTGGCATTGGGTAATGAATCGTGCAAATACTTGGCAAAGCCAAAGGTTTTGGTAACACCGTTTTCAGTAACCCTAATTTTTTGGTCGAGGTTCACCTGACTGCGATGCGCTTCGTCCGAAATACAAATCACATTGGTGCGGTCGGTGAGCAGTTGTGTGTCTTCGGTAAATTTATGAATGGTAGTTAAAAACACACCACCACTCTGGCGGCCTTGTACCAATTCACGCAAATGCGCACGGCTTTCCACACTTATGATGTTATTATCGCCAACGTATTTTTTTGCTTCTCCAAAAGTGTCCGAGAGTTGGTCGTCCAAGTCGGTTCGGTCGGTAATCAGCACAATGGTGGGACTTTCAAAATGTTTGCTTTTCATGAGCAAACGGGTCAGATACAACATGGTGTAGCTTTTTCCACAACCTGTTGCACCAAAATAAGTTCCTCCCTTGCCATCACCTAGGGGGCGTTGAGCCAGTTTAATGTTGTCGTATAAACGATTGGCTGCGTAATATTGGGGATAGCGGCAAACAATTTTCACATCTTTTTTCGATGTGTCGGGCATGAAAATAAAGTTCCGGATGATGTCTCTTAAACGGTTTTTATTCAACATGCCTTGTACCAAGGTGTACATGCTGTCGATGCCATCCACATCTTTGGCCAATCCGGCTATTCTGCGCCAAGCATAATAAAACTCGTAAGGTGCAAAAAAAGAACCGGCTTTGTTATTTACCCCATCGCTGATGACACAGAAAGCATTGTATTTAAACAGTTCGGGAATATCCCTGCGGTAGCGTTTGGTTAATTGCTCAAAGGCATTAAAAACAGTAGCTTCCTCACGAATGGCCGATTTAAACTCAAATACCACCAAAGGCAAACCATTGATGTAAATTATGCCATCGGGAATACGCTTTTGTGTTCCGGTAATCTCCAGTTGGTTGACAAACTTATAGATGTTGTAATCCTTGGGATATTTCTCATGTGGGTCGGCAACTATACTATCCAGATTTTCACTTGCCAATTGGGCTTCCAAACCATTGTAATCAATCAGTTCAATATGAATGTCTTTTTTACTGCGGTCTTCACGTTTTAAAATAAACCCATCGCTCAACCAGCGCATCACGGTTTTGTTGGTGTCGTAAAGGTCGCTGGCCGGAAGTGTTTTTAATTGAAGAAGAATAGATTTCGCTTCATTTTGGGTGAGTTGCTGATTTTGATACTTAGATAAAAGGAATTCAATAAAATCATCCTCAATTATCACATCATCTTCGGCACGTACAATGGAGATACCCAACTGGTGAGAATATCCTTCATTCTCCAGCAACTCAATATATGCGTGTTCTAATTTTTCTTC
>CAZZDI010000311.1:0-1973 GCA_964653155.1 uncultured Flavobacteriaceae bacterium
TCAATGACTTTTGGGTCGTTTCCTACTTTAATCAATCCAATAAACACGAAGCCTTTATAAGGTAGGTTATCCTTTTTTAAGCCTTCAATCGTAGGTTTTACAATGCGCTCTTCAATCTTGTTTAAAAAAGCCTCTGTTGCAAAAGGAACAGGAGACACTGCTCCCATACCACCTGTATTTAAACCTGTATCTCCTTCGCCAATGCGTTTATAATCCTTGGCTGTAGGTAATATCTTGTAGTTTTTCCCATCGGTTAACACAAAACAACTTAATTCAATCCCATCCAAAAACTCTTCTATAACCACTTTAGTACTGGCTACTCCAAACTTAGCATCCACTAGCATGTTTTTTAATTCGGTTTTGGCCTCGTTTAAATCGTTAAGGATAAGTACTCCTTTTCCTGCTGCCAAGCCATCGGCTTTTAAAACATAAGGCGGTTGTAAAGTTTCTAAAAACGCATAACCTGCTTCTACAGTTTCTGCGTTAAAACTTTTATATGCTGCTGTTGGAATGTGGTGTCTTATTAAAAATTCCTTGGCAAACTCTTTACTGCCTTCCAATTGGGCTGCTGCTTTTTGTGGACCAATAACAGACACCTGTTTTAAGGCTTCATCGTTTAAAAAGAAATCATGAACACCCAAAACCAAAGGATCTTCTGGACCAACCACTACCATGGTGATTTCATGTTGCAATACGGCTGCTTTAATCGCTTGAAAATCGGTGACTTTTATGTCCAAGTTTTTGGCTATTTCAGCGGTTCCAGAATTCCCAGGAGCTACAAAAAGGGTGTTACATAAAGGACTTTGAGCTATCTTCCAAGCAAATGTATGCTCTCTTCCTCCAGAACCAAGAATTAAAATGTTCATATGGTGTGTTTGTTTCCCGCAAAAATAAAACTAATGCTTCGAATTCACGAATATTTTTTATTTACTTTACAGAAATAATGATTTTCTGTGTTGAATGTATTTGACCTTTCTTTAAAATTCAGTGGCTTTCCTATTAAGAAGGCTGAAACTGTTTTACAAAACATTCAACAAATAACTGATAATGATTATGAAGCGTATGTCAACGAGAAAAAACAGGCCATAGTCGAATTTCATTTAAAAAACACCCCTTTTTACAACACCCTTGCAAAAAATGCAGATCCCAATAATTGGAACACCATACCAGTAATGACCAAAGCCGATTTGCAACAACCTTTAAATGAGCGTCTGGCAAAAGGATGTAACCATAAAAATGTGTATGTAAACAAAACCTCGGGTTCTTCTGGAACCCCTTTTATATTTGCAAAAGATAAATTTTGCCATGCTTTGACTTGGGCGCTGATTAAAAATAGATTTGGTTGGTATGGCTTGGATTTTAATAAATCCAAACAAGCTAGATTTTATGGCATTCCTTTAGATAAAATAGGCTACTTTAAAGAACGCTTAAAGGATTTTTTAAGCAATCGGTATCGTTTTTCGGTATTCGATTTAAGTGATGAAGCCTTGACGGATTGTCTTGAAAAATTTAAAACTGTCCATTTCGATTATATGAATGGTTATACGAGTTCCATGGTCCAGTTTGCAAAATTTCTTCAGAAAAAAAACATGCAATTAAAACTTGTTTGTCCTAGCTTAAAAGTTTGTATTGTCACTTCTGAAATGCTTTTTGAAGTTGATAAAACATTTTTGGAATTACAGTTTGGCGTTCCTGTAGTTAACGAATATGGAGCTTCTGAACTCGATATCATTGCCTTTCAAAACCCTAACTACCAATGGCAAGTAAACAGCGAAACCTTGTTTGTGGAAATCTTAAATGAAAAAAATCAAGTCCTGCCTGATGGCGAAGAAGGACGGATTGTAATAACATCCCTCTACAACAAAGCACATCCTTTTATTAGGTACGATATTGGAGATATTGGAATACGTTCCAAACAAAGTACCCTTAAAAAACCTATTTTGGAAAAACTTACAGGAAGAACCAATGATATA
>CAZZDI010000312.1:0-1957 GCA_964653155.1 uncultured Flavobacteriaceae bacterium
AGCCTCACGGTGTAAAATTAGAGCGAAATGCTATTGAAGGTAGAGGTCAATTAAACCTTCAGGGGTTTCAACTAGAATGGTTTTGGTTTTGCGGTTTACTTTTACGATAAATTCGTCGTTCATCGGGATGAGTATTTCTGTTCCATTTCTATCAATTTCAAAAAGAGCCTGTGCGGTAGAATCGTTGATGGCTTTGATGGTGCCCACTGTTCCGAATTTTACATCTTGAATGGTGAAATTGATGACTTCGTGGAAATAAAATTTATTGCCCTCCAATTTTGGCAATAGTTCCAACGGAAGAAACAAGTTGCTTTTCATAATACTGTCGGCATCGGCTTCGGTTTCTACATCTTCAAATTTTATGCGCAGCAATTCCGATTTGTGCAATTGCGACCGTTCCACAAAAAAAGGGACTAAATTATTCCTCAGTTCCAAAAAAATGGCATCGAGGTTTTCGTAAAGTTCGGGCTGATCGGTATCGAGCTTGGCCAATACTTCGCCCTTAAAACTATATTTTTTTACAATTTTGCCTAAGTAGAAACAGTCTTCTTTTTTCATGACATTTTTTTGTCAACCTGAACTTGTTTCAGGTTCTCATTGTATTTGTTTTGTTTTGAGATGCTGAAACGAGTTCAGCATGATGCAAAAAAGAAACCTTTTTGCATAAAAAACTCCGACGGTTGCCCATCGGAGTTTAAAAGTATAAAAAATAAATTTTTATTCTTCTTCGTTTGTTGCTTCAGCTTCTGCAGCAGGTGCTTCCTCTTCAGCTGCAGCTTCTTCTTCAACAACTGGAGCCTGGGCAGCTATTCTAGCTTCGTTAACCGCTTTTTCAGCAGCTAGTGCTTCAGCTTTAGCTTTTGCGTCAGCTTCCGATAAACCTTCAGCTTTAGCCTCAATTTTAGCGTTTTTCTCTTCTAACCAAGCGTTGAATTTTGCTTCAGCTTGCTCTTCGGTTAAAGCGCCTTTTTTAACACCGCCGGCCAAATGGTTCTTTAATAAAGCGCCTTTGTAAGATAATAAGTTCTTAGCGGTATCGGTTGGTTGCGCACCATTTTGCAACCATTGTACAGCACTATCAATGTTTAATTCAACAGTTGCTGGGTTGGTGTTAGGATTGTAAGCACCTAATTTTTCTAGGTATTTACCATCTCTCTTTGCACGCGAATCTGCGGCTACGATCCAGTAGTAAGGTTTTCCTTTTTTACCGTGACGTTGTAATCTAATTTTTACTGGCATAATAATTAATTATTTGAGGTTCTCGACCTCGGTTATTAATGAGGGCGCAAAGATACGCTATTTTTTTAATAAACCATGATTTTTTTAAAATGAAATCAAAGGCTTTCTCTTCTGAAAATTAAAACAATAGGTGCACAGGTGTTGGCGATTTTATGTCATGCAAAAAGCTTAGCAAACCTGTGTTTTTATCAATTTTGAAAACGGAAATATTATTGCTTCTTCGGTTGGCTACCAATAAAAAATTTCCGTTGGGGTCGAGCGTAAAATTCCTTGGCCAGTCGCCTTCAACGCTGATATTCTGGATTTTTTTGATTTTTCCATTTTTGGTGTTTCTTTTAAATACGGCAATGGAATTTTCGCCACGGTTAGAACCGTACAAAAAGCGTTCGTCTGGCGAAAGGTGGATATCGGCACATGAGTTTTTGCCCTTGTAATCATCACTTAAAGTGGTGTCAAAATCCACTGCCTTGAATCCATCTTTTGTGCGTTTTGCAGTAGTTATCGAGCTGCCGTATTCATTGATGATGTAAATAAATTTTCCGTTTTTGCTTATTGAAAAATGCCGAGGGCCAGGGTTTCCGTCCATCTCAACAATTTTTGGCTTTGCCAGTTCGTACTTATTGTTTTTCAATTGATATTGGTACACAGCGTTTCGGCCCAAATCAGCAACAAACAATTCATTGTTGAAAAACTGTGCGGAGTGGGCATGCGATTTTTC
>CAZZDI010000313.1:0-1933 GCA_964653155.1 uncultured Flavobacteriaceae bacterium
CTTTTTTATTGTTTGATTTTAGGCCGATAAAGATAAAAAACCTTTCAGCCTGATAAAAAACTGAAAGGTTTAAATATATTTCTGTTTCGAGGAATGAGGAACATGTAACGAAACAATCTCTAGCTATTAAAAGATTGCTTCTCCCGATAGCTGTCGGGTTGTGCCCTCTTCTCGACAACTTTTAATTCTCGTTCAAAAGCTTTGAAAGCTCATCCAACTTGGGTGTTAAAATCACTTCAATACGCCTGTTTTTGGCCCGGCCATCAGGATTATCATTTAGCGCAACTGGCGCAAACTCGCCACGGCCTGCTGCCGTAAGGTTTTCTGGATTGATTTCGCGGTTTTCGCGTAAAATATTAACTATTGAAGTCGCTCGCTTTGTCGATAAGTCCCAGTTACTCGTCAATGGGCCATTTCCGGAATACGGCACATTATCGGTATGACCTTCAATCAATACGGCAATGTCTGGGTTTTGAGCTAAAACTGACCCTAATTGCTCAACCGCTCTTCTACCTTCGGCACCTACTGCCCAACTTCCTGAACTGAACAACAGTTTGTTTTCCATGGATACATATACTTTTCCGTCGCGTTGTTCTACGGTTAACCCTTTGCCTTCAAAATCGGTCAATGCACTAGAAATAGCATTTTTCAGGGCGGTCATCGCCGCATCTTTATCGGCTATCAATTTTTCTAATTCTGCCACGCGGCTAGAACGATCTTGCAATTCTCTTTTAAGTTTTTCCAAACGCGAATTTTCGGCTTCCAATGCTTGTTCTTTTGCTTCTAGTTGAGCTAAAAGCTCTCGGTTTTTTTGTGAATTTTCAGCAATCGCCCGTGAACTGTTTTTTTCCAAAGCTTCGTAAGAACTTTTTAAATTATCCAAACTTGCTTTGGTGGCATTATATTCGGCTTGCAAATTATCGCGCTGCGCAATGGCTTCATCGTAGGCCGCTTTTAACTGTTTCAGTTCATTTTCTGCAGCCGTATTGGCTTTAGATAGCTTGTAATTTTCTCGGGCAAGATTTTTGTTTTCTTGTTTAAGGTCGGCATATTTGGCTTCCAAATCTTTATACACTTTTGGAGATACACAAGAAGCCAAAAGCACTAAACTAAGTGCAGCTAATAATGTTTTTTTGATCATTGGTTCGAATTTGTTTGATGTTAACACTTTAATTTTCAATTTCCAGCAGAATAGGGCAATGGTCGCTATGAACTGCTTCGCTTAATATAACGGCGCGTTTTATGTTTTCTTGCAAAGGTTGTGCCACCATGGCATAATCCAATCGCCAACCTTTATTATTTGCCCGGGCATTGGCGCGGTAGCTCCACCAGCTGTATTGTTGCAGCTCGGGGTTCACATAACGGAAGGAATCAATAAACCCGCTATCTATAAAACTTCCAATCCACTTGCGCTCTACGGGCAAAAATCCAGAAACTTTACTTAATCCTTTGGGGTTGTGAATATCAATTTCTTCATGACAAATATTATAATCGCCACAGATAATCAGATTCGGAATTTCATTTTTCAGGTTGTCGATATACTCTTGGAACATATCCATATACTCAAATTTATGATCTAGCCTTGCATCGTTAGTGCCCGATGGCAAATACAGGCTCATTACGGAAACCCCATCAAAATCGGCCCTTAAGTTTCGGCCTTCAAAATCCATCGATTCAATACCCGTACCATATTCTACGTGGTTCGGCTCAACTTTACTCAAAATAGCCACACCGCTATAACCTTTTTTTTGGGCACTGAACCAATAATGGTACTTGTAACCGGCCTCTTCAAAAACGCTTAAATCGAGCTGCTCTTTCATGGCCTTAATTTCCTGCAAGCACACTACATCGGGGTTTGCTGCTTTTAACCAATCAATAAAACCTTTATTTAATGCGGCGCGGATGCCGTTTACGTTATAGGATATAATTTTCA
>CAZZDI010000314.1:0-1931 GCA_964653155.1 uncultured Flavobacteriaceae bacterium
AAAAATAATTTTAATTATGGCAAAAGATATAAAATTTGATATTGAAGCACGCGACGGACTAAAACGTGGTGTGGATGCATTAGCTAATGCAGTAAAAGTAACTTTAGGCCCAAAAGGCCGTAACGTAATCATTTCTAAAAGTTTTGGAGCGCCTTCTGTAACAAAAGATGGGGTTTCTGTAGCTAAAGAAATCGAGTTGGATGATGCCCACGAAAATATGGGTGCGCAAATGGTAAAGGAAGTGGCCAGCAAAACCAACGATTTGGCTGGTGATGGTACAACTACCGCTACTGTTTTGGCTCAAGCCATTGTAAAAGAAGGTTTAAAAAACGTAGCTTCTGGTGCTAACCCAATGGATTTAAAACGTGGTATTGACAAAGCTGTTGAAGCCATTACCGCCGATTTAGCCAAACAAGCACAAGAGGTTGGCAATTCTTCTGAAAAAATCAAGCAGGTTGCTGCCATTTCAGCAAACAACGACGATACTATTGGTGAATTGATCGCCCAAGCGTTCTCTAAAGTTGGTAAAGAAGGGGTAATTACTGTTGAGGAAGCTAAAGGTCTTGACACTTACGTTGATGTGGTTGAAGGGATGCAGTTCGATAGAGGTTACCTTTCACCTTACTTCGTAACGGATTCTGATAAAATGATTGCCGATTTAGAAAATCCGTATATTTTATTGTTCGACAAAAAGATTTCAAACTTACAGGAAATCCTTCCTATTTTAGAGCCCGTGGCGCAATCTGGACGTCCGCTTTTAATCATTGCTGAAGATGTTGACGGACAAGCTTTAGCCACTTTGGTGGTTAACAAATTACGTGGTGGTTTAAAGATCGCTGCTGTTAAAGCCCCTGGTTTTGGCGACCGCAGAAAGGCCATGTTGGAAGATATCGCTATCCTAACTGGAGGCACCGTTATTTCTGAAGAAAGAGGATTCACTTTGGAAAACGCCGACCTTTCTATGTTGGGTACTGCCGAAACCGTAACGGTTGATAAAGACAACACCACTATCGTTAACGGTTCTGGTGATGCTGAAGCGATTAAAGCACGCGTTAACCAAATAAAAGCTCAAATCGAGACTACCACTTCAGATTACGACAAAGAAAAACTTCAAGAGCGTTTGGCTAAATTAGCCGGTGGTGTTGCCGTACTTTACGTTGGTGCTGCTTCTGAAGTGGAGATGAAAGAAAAGAAAGACCGTGTTGACGATGCTTTACACGCTACCCGTGCTGCCGTTGAAGAAGGCATTGTTGCCGGTGGTGGTGTAGCCTTAGTGCGAGCTAAAGCGGTTTTAGAAAAAATTGAAACCGTTAATTTAGACGAAACAACGGGCGTGCAAATTGTAAACAAAGCGATTGAAGCGCCGTTGCGTACTATTGTTGAAAATGCAGGTGGCGAAGGCTCAGTGGTTATCAACAAAGTATTGGAAGGCAACAAAGATTTTGGTTACGATGCCAAATCTGAGCAATATGTTGATATGCTTAAAGCCGGAATCATCGATCCTAAAAAAGTAACTCGTATTGCTTTAGAAAACGCTGCATCGGTTTCTGGAATGATCTTAACTACCGAGTGCGCTTTAATCGACATTAAAGAAGATGCTCCTGCTATGCCTCCTATGGGCGGCGGAATGCCCGGCATGATGTAACAGCGGCATGTACGCAAAAACATTACTTTTGAGTGTTATGGTAGTAGTGTGAAACAAAAAAAATCGAGGGTTGAAACCCTCGATTTTTTTTTGTTTTGATAGGTTTTAAATTTTTTATACCGTTTCTAAATTAGAAGTCGTTCACCAATAAGGTTCTAGATTTTGATATAGCTAAATCTGAATAGTTTGACATAATGTAATTGTTTGTCATTCTGGACGCCTGTACTGAGTATCTCGACTCCGCTCGATACAGGCTTAAGTCGAAGTAAAGTGAAGAATCTATAAA
>CAZZDI010000315.1:0-1892 GCA_964653155.1 uncultured Flavobacteriaceae bacterium
AATGGCGATACAGTTTTTGAAGCACTAGAATGGACTTGCAACAAAAAATTGGACTTTAAGTTGAATGGCTAGGTTGTAAGTTTTTGATTATACATGCTTAATTCAAATTCTCTTATTGTTTTCCAAAAAAAGGAATTTGTTTTCTAGTTCTTAAAGCTAACTACCTAAAATTTTTATTAAAACCAAACAACAAAAGGAATATACCATGGGCCTTATCGCCAATAGATTTCCGGATAATGGAAAACGCTTTGGTAATGTGGGCTTCAACCGATTTTATTGAAATGTTCAAATATTCGGCAATTTCAATATTGGTTAGGCCGTCTTGTTTGCTCAGTAAAAAGGTCTGCTTGCATTTTGGCGGAAGGTTGTCAATTTCCTTTTTAACCATGGCAATCAATTTTTCCAACGATTTTTCGTCTTCATCTTCAACCAATGTGCTCAAGGCATCGATGTATTTTTTTTCCAAAGGGAACACATATTTCCGTTTTCGATATTGGTCAATAAACTCATTATAGACCGATCGGTACAAAAAACTTTTTATGGAAAAATCGGGTTTCAGTTTCAAACGATGTTTCCAGGTTTTTATAAAAACATTTTGCACAACATCTTCTGCCAAATCGTAATCATTGGTGAGATTATATGCGTAAACACATAGCCTGTGGTGGTATTTGTCAACCAAAAAAGTGTAAGCTTGGGCGTCTCCTTCCTTCAAGGATTCTATTAAAACACCGTTATCCGTAAACTGTTTTTGCATGGCAAATTCATAATAAAATGCAGAAATAATTCCGCAATGTATAAAAAAAGTTATGAAAAAGTTAGGGTTGTGTAAAATGGTTGCGTATTAGGGGCGATTAAAGTTGAAAGATGATATCTGAAAAAACAGAAAAACTAATTGTTAAATACCTTTGCAATCAGGCCACTGCCAACGATTTGGACGAATTGGAGGCATGGGTGGAACAGCCGGGTAACGAGGTATTGTTTAAAACCTACGTAAAAATTAAATACGGGGTAGATTACAATGTAAAAACGTTTAACAATGAAAAGGTAAAAGCTAAATTACTTGGTTTAATTGATGAAGAAAACCGGGTAATAAGATTAAAAACGACTAGAAAATACTTGAAATATGCTGCAGCAATATTAGTTATTGGCTTAATGGTGTCTGGGTATTTTTTCAAAGATCAAATTTTAGGTAGCACAACATCTGCCAGCCCCCAAATTACCAATACCAATATAAATGCGATAAAACCTGGTTTACAAAAAGCCATTTTGACTTTAGAGGACGGCGCTCAAATCGTTTTACAAAAGGGTGAAGTATTCACCACCCAAAAAGTAAAAAGTAACGGCGAAGAAATAGTCTATACTTCGCAAACGCCAAAAGCACAAGCCCCAGTTTACAACCATATAACCGTGCCAAGAGGCGGGGAGTTTACCATAAAACTTTCTGACGGGACACAAGTTTGGCTAAATTCAGAATCGCAGTTAAAATATCCGGTTGCTTTTCAAGATGGGCAAACCCGTGTGGTAGAATTGGTTTATGGTGAAGCTTATTTCGATGTGTCACCTAGCACAAATCACCATGGAGCTAAATTTAAAGTGACGCACAACAGCCAAGACGTTGAGGTTTACGGTACCGAGTTTAACATTAAAGCGTACAAAGATGAAACCAACATTTACACCACTTTGGTGGAAGGCAGCGTGGGCGTTTTTCATAAAACGGAAGAAAAGAAGTTGGTGCCGGGGCAGCAGTCTAATTTAGATATTGCAACCAGTGCTTTTAATGTGAAAAAAGTAGATGTGTATAACGAAGTATCTTGGAAAGAAGGCGTGTTCAGTTTTGAAAGAATGCCATTGAAAGATATTATGAAAGTGCTCTCGCGTTGGTACGATTTCAA
>CAZZDI010000316.1:0-1831 GCA_964653155.1 uncultured Flavobacteriaceae bacterium
TTAGTCCCAATTCCATCAACTTCGCGCAATAAATCCATAAAACCCAGTTTGTTGCCCTCAATAAGAGTCCCTAAAATATGAAATTTCCACTTTCCCGACAAAATGCTCATAGCATCGCTTATGGATTGGATCCTAACCTGGCAAACAGGTGTATTGTTTAATACGGCTTTCTTTTTCATAGACTTATTGTTGTACGGTTCATTTGTAATACTTGATGTTAGTTCCCCATGGGAAAGTACTTTCCAAAAGGAAACCCATAGCAAATATACAGTTAATGTATTGTACATTCGCATTGGTATTTAAAATTTTAAGGCAATGGAAAATTCAGCAAAAAAGTAGTTGGTAAAATGTTCGTTGCATTTGGCAGTGGGATACGGAAATGTTAGTAGAGAACTTTTCTGAAAAGTACGACATAGATTTATTACCAAACACAGATAATCCTAAAGAGAGTTTACAAAACCAAGCTGGTGCAAGAAATACCAAAACCATCCATTTTTTGGTTCCAAACAGTTTATTGTTGAAAGCAATAGGGTTGTGGTAATTGGTGCCGAGAAGCAAAAAGTAAAACGTAACGTAAAATATTGGAATAAAATGGAACCCAATTAATAGTACGCATGGAAGAGTTTGCCAAAATAAAAAACACCGAAAATTAACCATAAATATGCTATTCCCAACACCGAATTTAATTTTAATAATATTGTTGATGGGCTTTTCGGCCTGTCAAGGACAAAAAATAAGAGACATGAAAACAGAAACATCAAACACAAACCCGCTCTTGTGCGACATCGAAACAGGAATTTGTGAAATTCCGGGCAATAAAACAAAAGATACAAGCTTAGACGCCACCCAGCCAACCAAAAAACGGATAAAGGTAGTCTATTTTACAGACCCAATTTGTTCGTCGTGCTGGGGGATTGAGCCACAGCTCAGAAAACTGAAATTGGAATACGGTAACAGCATAGAAGTAGAATATCGTATGGGAGGATTGCTGCCCGATTGGAGCTACAATAGTGGCGGTATCAGTAAACCATCTGATGTGGCACACCATTGGGATGAAGTAAGTGTACATTATGATATGCCCATTGACGGAGATGTATGGTTAACAGATCCTTTACAGTCTTCTTATCCACCTTCAATTGCCTTTAAAGCGGCACAGATGCAGAACAATGGAAAAGCTGTTTTGTTTTTGAGAGAGATCAGGGAAATGGTTTTTCTGCAAAAAAAGAACATTGCAAAGTGGGAGCACCTGGAAACTGCCGCAAAGAAAGTAGGATTAAATACAAAGCAACTAAAAACAGACTATCACAACAAAGCAAAAATACTTTTTGAAGAAGATTTGATGTTGGCAAAATCGAATGGAGTAAGAGGGTTTCCTACTATTTTCTTTTTGGATAATTTAGGGAACAAAGAAATAGTATATGGTTCAAGGCCTTATGCTTTCTATGAAACATCCATTTTAAAGCTTGATCCCGCAATAGTAAAAAGTGAATACGGAAAAAATTGGGAAACTCTTTTTTCACAATACCATTCTTTGACCGCAAAAGAATTTTCAGAGCTTTCGGGAACACCAAGATTAGAAAGTGAAAAACAATTGAACGAGCTCACCGCTAAAGGAGATTTGGAGAAATTGACGACTAAAAATGGAGCGCTCTGGACAATAACGCGTAACGGCCGTTAATATTTTGGCCCCCATAGTTTTAAGAAAAGAAGATTGAAGAGGTTGCATAAAAAGTCATTTAATTTTTGTCTATAGCTAAACCTGAATAGTTTGACATCATGTAATTGTTTCATTCTGAACGCCTGTGCTGAGCATCTCGACTCCGCTCGATAC
>CAZZDI010000317.1:0-1484 GCA_964653155.1 uncultured Flavobacteriaceae bacterium
CTGAATAATTCATGGTCGTTTACATAATTGAGAATTGTAAACCAATGCCCGGGTGGGGTTTCTGAATCTGGCCCATCTGCCCAAAACTCTGCCAAAACCCTCGCATAATCACCTCTTGGCACGATTTGCTCTTCGTAAGGCAATTGGGTTATTGGGTTTTTGGAATACCCCTCACCAATATCGCCACCTTCAAATTCATTATAAAAGTTTTTATAATCAGCATATCCTTCGGGAAGTTGACTTATCGATATCCCTCCCATTGATTTTGGAGAGATGTCCCACAACACACCATCGTGCGGATCTAAATGCGCCCCCCATTTTGAGACCAATGAGAAACTCCATTTATAATCTTCACTACTACTTGCCGGAGGCGCTCCGGGATCGTGGTACACTTGGTAGTTTTCTCTATTTCTTATGTAAGTGGTTTTATCCTCATCATCTAATGAAAAAGGCAACACGCTGCCCCATTCCGGACTCAAAAAGCTTGGCGTTGCGCCTCCAATAACGTTACCGCTCTGATCGATGAAGCTGTTAAAACTTAAAGGTTGCCATCTATCGGGATTTATATTCTCAATGCCCTCTGGGTAAGACAAACTTAATGGGGCATTTTCCGGCTGGTAGTGTTTATTGGCATACAGGTTAGCTTCGTTGGAACCATCCTGAAGTCCATAGGCAATAACCTGAGCCGCTATATAATTTCCTAAAGCAATGGGATTTCCAGAGGTATAATCTTCATCTGTAATAGCGACATCATAGCCCAAATCATTCATTGTTTCATCCAAAATGTTTTGTGACAACAATAGATTAGGCGCATATCGAAAACGTTCGGATAAAAGTCTATAAACCGCATAACTAATCGTTTTCTTTTGGGCTTCCATTTTGTTTTCTGAAGTACTAAACCCTTCAAAATTACTAGCAAACCCATGAACCGTGTTACCCAGCAGATATGGCGAAGCTGTTTCGTTATAAATCGCCCAGGCATCGTACATTGCTATACTTGTATGGAATAGATTGCGTGCGTGTACGGTAGGGCGTGCATAATCTTTTCGTATTAATGACAACAAGGTTTCATTCCAAAGTCGGGCTACAGATTGTTCTTTGAAATTGACTTCTTCATCCAACAAATTCACCAACAATTCCACAGGCTTTGAAACACATGTTTCGTTTGAAACTATTAATGTTATTTTTCCGCTACTTCCCGTTCCCCATTTTACTATAATGTTTCCTGTGTTTTTATTTTCCAATATCTCGCCACCGATAATTCGCCAATCTAATTGATGACCCGCTTCAAGTGGATAACGATACGATTCTACACTATTCTTATGAGTTTTTACAGTACCCGTAATTTTTCCCGCTTTAAGATAATTACACACTCCTGTACTAACAGCAGCATGCGGATTGTAGTTACAAGAATTTTGGTCTGTACACCCATAAGGTTTGATGCTAGGCTGAACCCCTAAAGTTTGAAAACCATTGTTTTCTTT
>CAZZDI010000317.1:1494-1801 GCA_964653155.1 uncultured Flavobacteriaceae bacterium
TCTTTAGCTAAAATGGTAGTATTTGCTGCAATACCACTATAAGTTTCCTTGATGCCCGATGGCCAAGTAATGCTCAACTCAAGTATTTCGGTATCGGCGCCCAAACCAAAATGTACAGGCACTGCATGTTGCGACAGAAAACCTTTGCCCGAATAATAGCGTACTAAAGTACCACTAGCTGTTTTTATGGACAGTTTTGTGCCTACGGCATCGCGGTTGGACACCGTACCTTCCAACTTTACCTTTAACCAGTGCAAATCGTTTTGCGGCTGAACAAAATCGGTAGTTTTATTTTCGTAAAAAAACG
>CAZZDI010000318.1:0-1795 GCA_964653155.1 uncultured Flavobacteriaceae bacterium
CTAATAAATTTACCTTCCTCCTCTGAAACCAAAAATGCAATATTCTCTTTTTTGGCTTTAAAATAGCCCGCCATGTAATCTTTAAACAAAGTAAAGTTGCCTTTTTTGTAAGCCAGTTTTAATGCCGAAATCAAAGTGATAAAAAAACCATAACGCATTTTGTACATGGCTTCGCCTTGTAAATATTTTGAGGCTTTATTGTAGCTGATGCCGGTGGGCTTTAAATGTTTTACATGAAGTGATTCGTCGGTTAAAATGGCCCAACCATAATATTTGGCCAAAAGTTCGTCCACGGTATCCCAGCCCATGGAGGGTTTTAGTTTTCCAATTTGTAAAAAGCAGTCTTTTCTGTAGGCTTTCAAAGCACCGCGAATGTGGTCTTTTCGGGTGAGATTTTCCAGTATCCAGTCTCCATTTTTTTCAATGTAACAGAATCCGGAAGCCATGCCCAGTTTGGAGTTGTTGTTAAAATGAACGGACAATTTTTCCAAATAATCCTTCGGAAAAATTAAATCGGCATCAAATTTACAGATTACATCGTAGTTGTCATCTAGGGTTTCAAATCCTTTGTAAAAGGCATTGATGATTTTAGAGCCTGGCAAATGCTGGTTTGATGATTTCGAATTCACTAAAGAAATAAAACCGTGCCTTTCAGCGTAAGCTTCAACAATATCTTGTGTTTTGTCGGTTGAGTTGTCGTTCACTACCACGATTTTTTTTGGCAACAGGGTTTGTTTTGCCAACGAATCTAAAGTGAGCCCAATAGCGCTTTCTTCATTATGGGCGGGAATGATGATGGAGAAGTTCAAAGTTTAAAATTTAAAAAGTTCAAAGTTAAACTCTTTCGGCATAAATAATATAATATCTTGGGGTAAACCAGCGCAGCATGGGGCGGATGCCTATTTTTTTGGTAGGGTTGGTCCATTTTTGTCTGTCCATAATTTTCCAGCCCGTTTTTTCCAACAGCCAATCGAATTGCCAATCTTCAAATTCATGATAATGACGGTCCCATTTATCGGTTTTGCTTCTATATGCGGGAGAAAACCAAAGCCTTAAAGGAATACTGGCGACTAGTTTATTTGATTTTATGGATTTTAAAACTGTAAACGGGGAAAGTAAATGTTCAAAAATTTCAAAAGCTGTTACCACATCGGCATCCGAGTTTTCAATTGAAGAAGTGTCTGTGTCCAAATCTTCCCCTTTAGTGTTTTCAATAGTGTATCCATGCTGTTTCATGATTTCCGAAAACGGATTGGTCACACCCAAATCCAAAATAGTTTCAGAATTAGTTACATGTTTTTCTAAAAACTCTAAAGTATGTTTAAAGCGTTTATTCGGAAATGTGTTTTCGTACATTCGTATTTTTACCTGTGTTAATATTGATACACAATAGCATTAATATGCATACCGGCACCCACACTGGCAAAAATAACAATATCGCCTTTGTTTAAACTATGGCCTTCCAATTGCTTGCGTTTTACCAAATCCAACAGCGTGGGCACGGTCGCCACCGAACTGTTTCCCAGTTTTTGGATGCTCATGGGCATGATGCCTTTGGGGATTTCGGTTTTGTAAAGCCGGTAAAAACGTTTTAAAATGGCTTCGTCCATTTTTTCGTTGGCTTGGTGGATAAAAATCTTTTTGACGTCTTTTAGGTCCACACCGCTGTTATCCAAACAGGTTTTCATGGCCTTCGGCACATTGGTAAGGGCGAACTCATAAATTTTACGCCCGTCCATTTTTATATAACGGGTATCTTGCGGTAGTTCTGGATTGTTTGATTTTCCGAAGAACA
>CAZZDI010000319.1:0-1761 GCA_964653155.1 uncultured Flavobacteriaceae bacterium
TTGTTTTCGATAATCGCTTGGGCTTCTTCGTAAGCAAAACGGGCATCGCTATAGGTTACGGTACGGCCGAACCATTGGTTTTTAATTTCGGCTTTATCGTTTATTTGGAACACTGCCGAAAAGGTATATTTTTCTTCGTTGGGTCGCAATGAACAGGCATTGTTCGACAATACTTCCGGAAGCATGGGCACTACGCGATCTACCAGATAAATGGATGTAGCACGCTCGTAAGCTTCGTTATCCAACACCGTGCCTTCTTTTACGTAATGCGATACATCGGCGATGTGGATTCCTATTTCATACAATCCGTTGTCCATAATTTTAAACGACAGCGCATCATCAAAATCCTTGGCATCCTTGGGGTCGATGGTAAAGGTTAAGTCTTGGCGCATATCGCGACGTTTGGCTATTTCTTCCTTGGTAATCGAGGTATCTAAATTATTGGCGTATTCCTCAACATCGTACGGAAACTCATGTGGCAAGCCGTATTCGGCCAAAATAGCGTGAATTTCAGTGCCGTGCTCGCCTGGTTTTCCGAGTACTTTCAGTACTTTTCCGTAAGGCGAATCGGCATTATCGGGCCAATCCTCCAATGTTACCAAAACCTTGTCGCCATCTTCAGCTTTTAGAGTTTTATTTATGGGTACAAAAATATCTTTGTACATTTTGGTACTATCAGCCACTACAAAAGCATAATTATTGTTTTTCTGCATTTGAATAACGCCCACGTATTCCGATTTGGCACGTTTAAGGATTTTGGTGATTTCCCCTTCCATTTTTCCGCGTTTACGGCGCTTGTAAACGTAAAACTCCACTTCGTCACCTTGCAAGGCTTTGTTAACATTATTGGAAGCTATAAACACGTCTTCGTCAAAATCGTCACAAATCACGTAACCGGCGCCACGAGACGATAAATCTAAAATCCCCACATGGTACTCGGCCGTAACAATGGCCTTGAACTTACCACGATCTACCTGCTCTATTTCCTGTTTGGCGGCCAATTTGGCCAAGGTTTTTATAATTTGGTTACGGCTACTGGCATCGTTAACGCCTAATTTGGCCGCAATTTGTTTATAGTTGTAAGATTGGTTTCTATCTTTTTTTAAAATACTTAGAATGGTATTTGTTAGGTTGGAAATGCCTTTTTTGCCGGATTTCCTTTTTCTCTTTTTACTCATTAATTTTTGTAATCTATTTTGTTTCCTAAGATACTAGGAAAAACTGTTATAAAATAGCTTTATTAAGGCGAAGATTAAGCTATTTGCTTTTACAAAGCTACGGTTTTAATATTAGATAGTATTTTTTAAAGTTTACTAAAACATAAAAACACTGTAAATTACAGTGTTTTTAAATTATTATTTAGGTATGTAAATACTATTCAACTACAATTTTTTGAGCCGATTTTCCTTTGTTGGTTTCCACTTCAACAAAATAAACACCGCTTTTAAGGTTTTCTGTGTTTATCGTTTTGGTTTTAACCGAATACAAATATTGGCTTTGGATATTGTAAATATTAACCTGGTTGAGCTCTAAATCGTTGTTTAATTCGATGTTTAAAACATCGCTAACGGGGTTGGGGTAAAATGAAAAATAATTCTGTTTGAAGCTTTCGGTTGATAAAACTGCTGTTAAGTCATACACTCGAACGTGACCAGAATCTTCTCCGTTTACACCATCGTTTCTTATACCAGCAATTGCCAAAATACTAGCATTGGAGGACAATGCTAAATAACTTCCAAACCAGTCGCCAGCAGCTTCTCC
>CAZZDI010000320.1:0-1755 GCA_964653155.1 uncultured Flavobacteriaceae bacterium
ACCAAGGTCTTCGAAATACGTGCCGATGCAATTTTTGAGGCCAACACGCCCAACACCGAAATGGTTACAAAAACGATAACAAAGTTTTCAAGCTTTATGGTAACGGGATAGGGCAATGTGGGGGTTATCATCACCCAGCTAAATGTTTTTTGAAGTAAGGTGATGATCAACGCTAAAACCAGTCCGATGGCACCGCCAACAATACTCATAAGGCTGCCTTGGTAAAAAAATATTTTCCGGATGTCTTTTACGGTGGTGCCCATGTTAAAAATGGTATTGAGGCTCTGTTTTTTGTCCAACATCATCATAATCAACGAGCCCACTACGTTAAAAAACGCAATAATCAATACTAGGGTAAAAATAAGATAGACGGCCAAATTTTCGGTATTCAGCATTTTGTAAATGGCATCGTTCAACTGGGCACGGTTTTTTAAAATCACTTTGTCGCCCAAAATGGATTGGATATTCGTTTTGGCTGTAGTTTCGTCAACACCATTTTTCAGTTTGAATTCAATAGCGGTGAATTGGTTGTCGTTATAATTCAGTAGGTTTTTTGCCAAATCTATCGGCGCATAAATGTAGCTGTCGTTCAGCGTTTCATTTATAAAAAACACGCCAACATTTATAGCCCTAACACTATTAAAGGCATTTTTGGTTGAGGTAATGGCGCCCTTTCCGGGTTTGGGAACATAAACGTTTATAGGTTTAGTAAAATCTAAAACTCCTAACGATAGGCTGTTGGAAATGCCCCAGCCCACCACAAGTTGGTTGGTTTTTTGCTCCAGCCAATTGCCGTAATCTATCACCGAATCTATCTGTACCACATTTTGGTAGTGCTCGTCAACCCCTTTTAGTACGGCCAAGGTATTTTTGTTATCGGAAGTGATAAAAATACGCTCTTCAATAATTTTGGAAAATTCGGCAACATCTTCCAATTGATGGAGTTGACTAAGTTCGTCTTCGGTTAAAACGAACGATTTTCCAGCAGTGGGTTCCGCTTTTAAATCGGGGTCAACAATGGTAGAAAATTGAAGCGTAAAATCTTTTAGTCCCGCAAAACCGGAAAGCACGATAAATAACGAAGCCGCCCCCAGAATAACGCCAATAAGCGCAATGTAGGTTATGAAGTTAATAGCATTGTTACTGCTCTTGCTGCGCAGGTAACGTTTGGCTATATAGAGGGGAAAATTCAAATTACGATTTTTTTCTTTTGTCTAAAGCATCGGGGTTTTTTATGGGGTCGTCCTCTCTTTTCAGTGACTTTTCAATGTTTTCAATGTATTCCAAAGAATCATCAATAAAAAACTCCAAATGGGGCATGCGGCGCAGTTGGTTTTTGGTGCGCTGTGCCAATTCGTGGCGGATTAATGGGGTGTTGGAACGGATGCCCTCCAAAAGTTCTTTGCCTTTGTTATTGGGGAAAATACTCAAATACACTTTGGCGATGGAAAGATCGGCCGTTACTTTTACTTTCGAAACCGATATAATAACCCCGCGCATGCCGCCTTGTGTGGCCGCGCCTTGCAGTACTTCCACCAAATCTTGTTGTAAAACCGAACCTATTTTTTTTTGTCTTTGACTTTCTTCCACAGTGAAAAATTTTAGAACCCTTCGTTTAAGGTACAAAAATAACGGATATTTAAAGATAATGTTACTTTTAGCCGGGTATTTTCGTATTTTGATGCTGATTAAGGTAAACCGAAAAAGATTCCCTTTTTATTCACCATATTTTATGATAATGAATTTATGAATCTT
>CAZZDI010000321.1:0-1744 GCA_964653155.1 uncultured Flavobacteriaceae bacterium
AAAATTAAAATGAAAAAAAGAATCCTTTTACCCGTAGCCTGCGCTTTGATTCTATCGTGTAATCAAGCAAGCAAAACATCCGAAACCCCTATAGATTCGGAAACTACGCCTGTAACAGATGAAGTTACTCAAGACGCAAATACTCCAACGGCTTTCAACATTGAAGAAATCCCTTTCACCACAGCCAACATCGGTGATTTCCCTTTCTTTACGCTGCCTGAAGGTTTGAAATCGATGAACAAACCGTTTGAGAGAAAATTTGATGTGTGTTTCTTTCCTATTAACGGCATAATGACCCCTAAAGAAGGTAAACTATATAAAATTTTTGTTACCAACAATCCGGGTGAAGAATACTCTAAACACTACTTTGAGAAAAGTATGGAGGATTATATGAATTCGGTGGGTGCCGTTAAACTTTTTGATGGTGAGATAACGAAGGAAGAATACGAACGTTACCACAAGCAAGACCCGAACAAAGGAGCTGATGGGGATATCGGCTATTTCAATGAACATATAAAAAGCTACGTGATCCGCACGAAAGATAAGGGTAATATCTATGTTCAGTTTTCTTCAAACAATTCAAGTGGCAAATTAAATATTTTACAAGAAGAAGCTTTTAAGCAAACCATTACCAAAGTAACTGCTGAGGAGATTGCTAATGATTTAACCGAAAAAGGAAAAGCCATCTTATACATTAATTTTGATGTAGACAAAGCCACCCTAACACCAGAAGGCAACGAAACGGTTCAACAAATTGCACAAGCACTTGCTAAAGATCCCGCTTTAAAGATAGCCATACAAGGACATACCGATGATACTGGCAATGCTGCCCACAATAAAAAACTATCAGAAAACCGTGCCAATGAAGTACTGCAAAGCCTTAACAAACAAGGCATTGAAAAAAAAAGACTCACCGCCCAAGGTTTTGGAGCTGAAAAGCCATTAGTAGCAAACGATTCAGAAGAAAACAAAGCTAAAAACCGACGTGTAGAACTGGTTAAAACCAACTAACTTTCAAATATATGATGATGAAAAAAGTGATAAAAAAGTCCATCCGTTATTTTGGTTTTGCTCTGTTTATAAGTGTCGCTTCCTGCAGTTCATCAGACGACGGCGCAATAGATGATCAAAAAAATGGAAATGGAAACGGAAATGACAACAACAATCCTACCAATGCTTCGTACTGGCCACATGCGGTTGGAAATAAATGGTTCTTTAAAAATGTAAATGACGCAGATGATGTATACGAACACCATTTATACAAAACCGTGAATTACGAAGGAAAAACCTATTTTCAGGTCGAACCCTTAAATGCCCCTGAAGATTTTGAACTTACAGGTGGCACAAGAGAAGAAAACGGAGTATTTTACGAACTTCATGGGGCTACATCGCAAATGGGCGTGCATACTTCGGCCGGAAACATCAAAAGTATAAATACCCTTTTAAATGTTGGTGAAACATGGACCGATCATTTAACGCTTACTATATCAGGTGCCGCCAGTGGCACCATTCAACATACGAACGAAGGAAAAATAGTAGAGAAAGCTGCCAGTGTTACCATAAATGGGCAGACCTTTCAAGACGTGTTGAAAATAGAGCTAAAAAAACAGTGCTTAACAGCATCGGTTCAAACAGCTTTACCATTAAATATGAAGATTGGCTCGCTAAAGGCGTAGGACCTATTTATAGAAAAACCACGTATTATTACGGTTCAACCGAAGAAGTAGAACAATACAACCTGACG
>CAZZDI010000322.1:0-1742 GCA_964653155.1 uncultured Flavobacteriaceae bacterium
ACAGGCGTTCAGGATGACAAACAATTACATTATGTCAAACTATTCAGATTTAGCTGTATCTAAAAATTGCCACTATGGCTATGTTCCGGTACGTTAACAAGGCTTTATTTAAAATATGCAATAGGTTTATTGGGTTACTATCTGTATAGTTTCTGGTGTTAACTGTTTTAATAACACGGTTTTACCTGTTTCAATCTGGTTTATGGCTTGCTGGTTGTAATGCCTAATGGTATAAAGCGACACGTTTTCATGGCAAATTACTTTAAATTTTGATTTTAATTGCTGCAAAAATGGCTCTAATTTATCGTAAATATTATCGATGCAAACTGAAAAGCTGATAGCCGAATTTTGAATCACATCTACTTTCATTTTAAATTGATGCAACAGGCTGAAAATTTCACTGATGTTGTCTTCCACAATGAATGAAAAATCTAAGGAAGACAGCGAAATGAGAACTTGATTCTTTTTAAGAATAAAACAAGGTACCATAGGTTGCATGGTTGTGTTTTTTCCAATTATGGTACCTTTTTGCATAGGATTTAAAAATGATTTTACATAAAGCGGAATTTCTTTGCGCTGCAGTGGCTGTAAGGTTTTGGGGTGGATTACAGAGGCACCGTAAAAGGTAAGTTCGATGGCTTCGCGGTACGATATGTGGCTGAGCAATTGTGCATGGTTAAAATAGCGCGGATCGGCATTGAGCACCCCGGGTACGTCTTTCCAGATGGTAACATTTTCGGCATTTAAACAGTATGCAAAAATGGCTGCGGTATAGTCGCTGCCTTCGCGGCCAAGTGTTGTGGTAAAATTGTTTTTGTCGCTGCCCAAAAAACCTTGGGTAATGTTTAAAACCGATTTATTGAACTTTGAGGCGACAAGGGTTTGGGTACTGTTCCAATCTACTCGGGCTTGGCGGTAATAGTTGTTGGTTTTTATTAAGTTTCGGGCATCAAGCCATTGGTTTGTTAGTCCGGCATTATTTAGAAATTCGCTAACAATGGTTGTTGAAAGGAGTTCGCCATAGCCCACAATTTGGTCGTACACAAAATTATAATCGGGCGATTTGTTTACTTTCAACAATGCGCCGAGTTCGTCGAAAAGCGCTGTGGTTTTTTCAAAAGCTGGGTGGTTTTCATCATCAAACAAATCCAATAGAATTTGGTTGTGGTATTTTTTAACGTCTTGTAAAGCACTTTGCAATTCGGCTTTGTTTTCAAAATAATTTTTAACCACAAGTTCGAGGGCGTTGGTGGTTTTTCCCATGGCCGAAACCACTACCAAAGTATTTTTATATCCCACCAATTTTAAAACCTTCACCAGGTTTTTTACACCGTTGGCATCTTTTACCGAGGCTCCGCCAAATTTGAATACCTGCATGTTATAATTTTGAAACGTAATTTTTTATGTCTTCTTCATATAGGTGAACTACATTCCAGTCGCGAAGTACCTTGGCGCCCTTTTTTTCATAAAGGTCAATAGCTGGTTGGTTCCAATCTAACACCTCCCAGTTAATACGTTTAACGCCCAAGCCGTGGCCATATTTTATCACTTCGTTTAATAGGGCGGTTCCTATTCCTGTACCGCGTGCGTTTTTGCTTACTATTAAATCCTCTAAATGAAGTATGCGGCCTTTCCATGTCGAGTAGCGGTTAAAAACCAGGGCAATGCCTTTTATTTTTTTATCGGCTTCAGCAACAAAACAGGTAAACGCCGGATTTTCGCCAAAGCCATCGTTTTCCAAA
>CAZZDI010000323.1:0-1722 GCA_964653155.1 uncultured Flavobacteriaceae bacterium
AGCAATTTGAGATTACCTCACATTCTTATTTTGAAGGTGAAGCCGATGAATCCTTTCAACTGGAAAAATCGGTTTTGGAAAACGAACTTTGGACACAACTTCGAATAGACCCTAAGTCGCTTCCCGTTGGAGAACAGCACATTGTTCCTTCGCTGGAATTTATCCGCTTAAAGCATATTGAAACCAGGGCCTATCGTGCCCATGCCAAATTAAGCAATGGGGTTTACGCCCTAAGCTACCCCGAATTGAACCGGAAGCTAACAATCAATTTCAACCCCCAATTTCCGTACAATATTTTAAGTTGGGAAGAAACATTTAAAAGCGGGTTTGGCGAAAAAGCACAATTGTTAACCACAAGAGCCTCCAAACTAAAAACCATTAAATCGGCCTATTGGAAACAAAACACTTCAAATTACGAAACGTTAAGAGATAGCTTGTTTTTATAATAACATCCTTTCATTTTTTGGGCGTATCTTTGTTACAACGCATAACCCCAAAATTTATGTTTTTAGATTTTTTAGAAACCCACCAAAACGAATTGATTATAAGTGCCATTATTCTCATTTCTTTATTTGTTATCCGCGCTATCGTTCATTTTACCACAACCAAGGTAGCAAGAAAAAATGGCATAAACGATGCCCGGATCCGGCTGATAAGACGGTACATAACCTTTAGCATACTGTTTACCGCACTGCTTTTGGAGTCGTTTGTTTTCGGCACCGAGTTTAGAGAAATAGCCGTGGTGTTTTCGTCTATCTTTGCCGTTATTGGCATTGGCTTGTTTGCCATTTGGTCTATTTTAAGCAACATTACCTCGGGCATCATTATGTTTTTTAACTTTCCGTACAAGGTGGGCGACAAAATAGAAATACACGATAAAGATTTTCCCATTACCGGTATTATTGAAGATATTAGGGCCTTCCAACTGCACCTCCGGTTGGACAGTGGCGATTTGGTAACCTATCCCAACAACCTGATGTTGCAAAAAGCGGTAACCCTAATACAAAAAGATGCCATTGACGAAGTACCCGAAGACGATGGCGAAGCTGTTTAAATTATCGCTATATTTAGCTTATAGAACATTTATATGGCTAAAAAACGAAAACTCCGCTCTAAAAAGCACATTGGCCAAATACCAGGCAGCATTATTTATACGGGCGAAAAACAGGACCAAAAACTCTTTATTGAAGCGTTTGACTACAATAAAGATATATTTATTGAAAAAGAGCTGTTAAACGTTGAGGAGTGCTTTAATTTTGAAAAAGGCACCGTTACCTGGATCAATATAAACGGCCTAAACCACGTAAACGCCATAGAGCGCATTGGCGAACATTACGAACTGCACCCTTTGGTGCTTGAAGACATTGTTAACATATCGCAGCGCCCAAAAATTGACGAATACAACAATTACCTGTTCGTGGTACTAAAAATGCTGTATTATGATGCTAACGACAAAATTGTTTCAGAGCAGGTAAGCTTTGTTTTGGGCCCAGAATATGTATTAACGTTCCAGGAATCTGAAGGCGACGTGTTCGATAGTGTTAGGGAGCGCATTAGGCATGGCAAAGGGCGCGTGCGCGGTATGGCCGCCGATTACCTTCTGTACGTTTTAATTGATGCGATTGTTGACCATTATTTTAGTGTTATAGAAATTTTGGGCAACAAAATTGAAGATTTTGAAAATATTATTTTTTCGGGCAATATGGATGACGATATAAGCCA
>CAZZDI010000324.1:0-1716 GCA_964653155.1 uncultured Flavobacteriaceae bacterium
TGGCGGTACTTACAGCATTTACAAAGCAGGTCAACGCCCAGAATCTAACCAAGAAGAAAAACCAAAACCTAAAGGCAGAGGTATAGGGACATTTTATTGCCCAATGCATTGCGAAGGCGATAAAACCTATGACAAACCCGGCGATTGTCCTGTGTGTGGAATGGATTTGGTTGAAGAACAGAACCTTTCAACAGTAAATTCAGAACAATGGACCTGCCCCATGCATCCCGAAGTTGTAAAAGAGGAAGCAGGTTCTTGCCCTATTTGTGGTATGGATTTAGTCCCCATGCAACCAGACCTTTCAGCAGAAGAAAAGACCTATAAAAGCCTATTGAAAAAGTTTTGGATAGCCACAGTTTTTACCTTGCCCATTTTCTTAATAGCTATGAGCGAAATGCTCAATAACAATCCGTTATACGATTTAATGGAGCAGAAGTATTGGAATTGGGTGCAATTTGTTTTATCTATTCCGGTGGTGTTCTACGCCACTTGGATGTTCTTTGAACGGGCTTACAAAAGCATCAAAACCTGGAACCTCAATATGTTTACGCTTATTGGTATAGGTGCCAGTGTGGCGTGGTTATTTAGTGTATTTGGGTTATTGTTTCCAGATGTGTTCCCAGAGCAGTTTAAAACCGAATATGGAGCCGTTCATGTCTATTTTGAAGCGGCAACGGTTATTTTAACATTGGTGCTTTTAGGTCAGTTGTTAGAAGCACGTGCACATAGTAAAACCAATTCGGCAGTCAAGGAATTGCTCAAATTAGCTCCTAATAAAGCTATAAAAATGATTGATGGAGAGGAAGTGGAAGTACGTATCGATACAATTGAACGCAACGACATCCTAAAAGTAAAACCAGGCGATAAAATCCCTGTTGATGGCATCATTACCGAAGGCGAAACCACTATCGATGAATCTATGATTACTGGCGAACCTATCCCGGTCAACAAGGCGAAAGATGATAAAGTGAGTAGCGGCACCATAAATGGCAACCAATCCTTTTTAATGAAAGCCGAAAAAGTAGGTAGCGATACGTTGTTGTCTCAAATCATACACATGGTAAACGATGCCAGTAGAAGCCGTGCGCCAATCCAAAAATTGGCAGATAAAGTATCGGGTTATTTCGTACCTGTAGTAGTCATTATTTCTGTTGTCACTTTTATAGTTTGGGCCATTTGGGGACCAGAACCTGCCTACGTATATGCGTTGGTCAATGCCATTGCAGTATTAATTATTGCCTGTCCTTGTGCGTTGGGTTTGGCAACGCCTATGTCGGTGATGGTCGGCGTAGGTAAAGGCGCTCAAAATGGTGTGCTTATTAAGAATGCAGAAGCATTAGAAAAAATGAATAAGGTCAATACCCTTATTGTAGATAAAACAGGAACCATTACCGAAGGTAAACCCACAGTTGAAAAAATAGGTGCTTTTGGAAATGGTTTTAGTGAAAATGAGGTATTAAATTTTATAGTTTCCTTAAATACCAATAGCGAACATCCTTTAGCTGAAGCAACGGTTAAATACGGAAAAGAACAAAGTGCTGAAATATTAAAATCAACCAATTTTAGTGCCGTTACAGGAAAAGGGGTGGAAGCTGAAATTGATAACAAAACAGTGGCTTTAGGTAATCCAAAAATGATGGAATATGCCAATGCTGAAATCACTTCTAAAATGAAAGAAGAAGCTAAAACCCATCAAAAACAAGGGAAAACGGTTTC
>CAZZDI010000325.1:0-1685 GCA_964653155.1 uncultured Flavobacteriaceae bacterium
GTTAGCACCGATGCGAACCGGTTCATCTGCTTGGGCTACGACGGCCTGACCACCTGTGATGTTTGTACAGATGAATGGTATATCGTTTACCATCGTATTAACGCCGATTATATTAATTCGGACTCTGGAACGCACAGGGAAGTCTGTATCGACAAACTAGAATTTAATCCAGACGGCACAATAATTCCTATCACCCCCACAAGAAAAGGCATTGACCCCGTGATTTTGGATCATGTTGAAAATGCCTTGGGAACTGCTAATATTAAAAGCAAAAAAAAAATTAAACTTTTAAAACGCGAGATTTATAATTTCACTGGGCAGTTTCTAGGAAATGACTTTAGCCAATTAAAACATGGACTATATATCATCAAAGACCTTTATGAAAATGGTAGCGTTTCCACAAAAAAGGTTTATAAGTACACTGATTGATTTTCATTAAGTTATAAAAAAGGGTTTAGTACAAATAAGCTAATCCCTTTTTTACGACTTACTCAATTTACTGTGATAGCTTTCATTTTCAAGACTTAGAAGATATATTAATGGTTTCAGCCACTAAGCCTTCCGAAGAAACTTCAAGCTGAATGTTTCCTGCTTCGCGGTTACTTTTAACTATCACCAAAGCTTTGCCTTTCCAAGCTTTTCTGGAATCAGATTGATATGAATCGGTATCTTTTAAATCGGCATTATCAACGCCGATAATTTCACCCGGACCAGAAATTTTAAACTGAAGTCGGTTATTAGCATTAGGGTTTAAAACCCCATCCTCATCAGTAATTTCAACCGTTACATAAGCCAAATCTTGTCCGTCTGCCTGTATCGTTGAGCGCTCAGCTTTCAATGCTATTTTTGAAGCTGCCTTGGCTGTTTTCAAAATTACCGACTCCACTTCTTTGTCATCCTGTATCCCAACTGCTTTTAATACTCCCGCTTTATATGGAACCTTAAAAAGTGCTTTAAATTCTTCCTTTCTTGTGGTTTGTTTTTCTCCAATAAGCGAATCGTTTAAATACAATCGCACTTTTGGGTATTTGGAATATACCTCCACTTCAATAGGTTTACCTTCATGCTCCGGCCAGGTCCAGCTTTCCCAAGTAGGCCAAACCGCCCAAGATGTTGTTTTAATCTCACCATTCTCCGGGTTTGGCTCACGTACGCCCATATACAGTTTTTCGGTGTCGTTATAAAGCATACTTCGGTAATGCGAAATGGGTTTGCGCCACCCCGTTAAATCCACATCGCCACAATAAGCGCCATGCCAAGGATACAGGTTGGCCTGCCAGTGTTCGCCATCGGGTTCGCCCGGATAGTAATAACGCCCAATGCCCGATTCGCCCAAATAATCCATGGCCGTCCAAACAAAATCGCCGATAATGTAATTGTGCTTATCCACTAAATCCCAAATAAAAAAGGCGTTTTTGGGGTACGATTCGGTATTCACGATAATTCTGGACGGCACGCGCTCGTGGTCTTTTTCTGCTTCATGCAATTGATAATTATAACCCGCCACATCGTGTACCGCCATTAACGGATCGAATATTTCCCAGCCTTGTCCCCAAGTGGTCATCGCCGATGTTACCGGACGTGTTGAATCGATTTCTTTAACCGCTTTCGATAGCATTTTAGCCGTTTCAACAGCTTGCGGTTCGGTACGTTCAATAATTTCATTGCCAATACTCCACATTATG
>CAZZDI010000326.1:0-1684 GCA_964653155.1 uncultured Flavobacteriaceae bacterium
ACAGGCGTTCAGGATGACAAACAATTACATTATGTCAAACTATTCAGATTTAGCTATATATTATGGTTTTGTGCCTTCCTCGCAACAACTGTTTTTGTCCAAATTAAAGTTTTAAGAAACCCTACAATTTTGCAATCAACCCTATATTGTTGCTAAAATAGTAGTATTGGTTTTGAAACCAGTATGTATTGCTGTAAGGTTCAATGCTGTTAACATCTTGCGGAATGGAAAGTATGCTGTTTGCGCGTTCAAAATATTCCTTGGCTTTGGTAGCATTGTTCAATTTGTAATACGAAATGGCCAAGCCTAAATGGGCATCAAAGTCGGTGGCATCAAATTCAATAACTTTGTTGAAATCTGAAACGGCCTGTTCAAATTTTCCCAATAGCAAGTGTGAAGTCCCGCGATAAAAATAGGCGAAAGCATGGCTGTTGTTTAACTGTATGGCCTTGTTGAGGTCGTCGTTGGCCTGTTGGTAATAATTGATGTCCATATAAAAGGCACCGCGGTTGAAAAAGGCATCGGCCGAAGGCTCAATGTAAATCGCCGTAGTATAATCTTGTGCCGCCTTTTCGTAGTTTTCCAGAGCACGGTAGGCGGCTGCACGGAGCATGTAGGTGTTGGGCTGGTTTGGCGCTTTTTTTATCACGAGGTTAAAATCTTTTATGGCTTCTTCGTATTCGGCCAATTCAAACTTTGCACAGGCCAAGCTATACAGGGCATCAATAAAATGGTCGTCTAGCATGTAGGCTTTGGCATAATCTTCTTTGGCGCCGTTAAAATCTTTTATGCTGAACCGGGAGTTGCCCCGGTTGTAATAGGTATCGGCATCGGGGGCTTCAACAATTATTTTGGAATAATCGACAATAGCGCCGCCGTGGTCGCCCATATCGTTTTTGGCTAAGGCTCGGTAAAAATAGGCATCCCAATTTTTGGGTTCTAAAGCTATGGCTTGGCTAAGGAGCTCTATTTTTTCGGTTAAATTGGAAGAGCGATTGGCTTGCCGAATCAGTTTATTGGCTTGCGTAAACCCAATATAGGGAACTATGATAAGTAGGAGGATAATTTTATTTTTCATAGCAATAATGAAGCAAATAATGTGCCGTATTTTTGGTGCTAAATTTAGTGATTTTTTTAGATAGGAGGTTTGTTGTTCCACCATTGCTATGAAAAATGTGGAGTTACTATCTTTACTCAGACAGAGAATTTAAAACTGTTTATTATAAGTCCTGAAAAGAAAGAATAAAGAGTTGATTGAAACTTGATTTTTTTTAGATAGTATTTGTTTTTGGGGCCGATTGCTTAATTGCAAGTTTATTGTGCTTGCTTTTTATTATCTAGTTAAAGGTTAAAACCTTGCAATTCTATTGCAGATACTTTGGTTTCTATAAACATTTAATTCTGTTTGTTCATTTCGAACACAGTGAGAAATCCCATCATAAATTGAAGACTATATGATGAGGTTCCTCGTCGCTCTGCGCTGTCGGAATGATATTATGCTCTAAAATGAATTTCATTCATTAACTGAAATTATGGATTTCCAATCCATAGAAGTGGTTTGTTTTTACAACCATAGGCAGTTCATAATTAGGCGTAATGGTTAAATGGTATAGCTAAATCTACATAAAGTGTTATGCTGACGAAGGAAGCATCTCATTTATACTTTTATAGATTCTTCACTTTA
>CAZZDI010000327.1:0-1680 GCA_964653155.1 uncultured Flavobacteriaceae bacterium
CTTAATTTTCATGAAACTTACATCTCAAAAGTTTATTCATCTTTTCCTTTTTGTTTGCTTTGGCATTTCGCTAAACGCCCAAAACCACAAAAAAGAAATCCCCAAAGACACCAGTTTTAATATCCACTCCGATTTCAAAAAAAACTCAAAATATTTTCCATTTATAAAGCCACTTGAAGACGCGCTTCCGCCAAGCGTAAATGAACACAGAAATGTAGTTTATACCGCTTTAAAAAACACCCCTTACGGCGACAGGGATTTGCATTTGGATATTTTTTCACCCAAAGAACCGGGAAAATACCCCGCTTTGATTATGGTTCATGGCGGCGGTTGGCGTTCGGGCAACAAATCGCTACAAGTGCCCATGGCACAAAAATTGGCGGAAAGAGGCTATGTAACCGTTTGTGTTGAATATCAATTGTCGCTCGAAGCCCAATATCCTGCTGCCGTTTTTAACATAAAAAGTGCCATCCGTTGGATGCGTGCCCATGCCGAAACCTACAACATCGATGCCGAAAAAATGGCCATTTCGGGCTGTTCTGCAGGCGGACAATTGGCCATGCTTACCGGTTTAACCAACGGTGTTGAAAACAAAGAAGGCGACCACGGAAACGAAGGATTTTCAAGCAACATTCAAGCTATTATCGATATTGACGGTGTGGTGAATTTTATGGCGCCTACCTCATTAAATCTCAACAGAAGACCTAATTCGCCCGATATTGAATGGCTGGGCGGTTCGTTTACCCAAAAACCTGAAATTTGGAAAGATGCTTCAAGTATTTATTGGGCCAATAAAACCTCTCCTCCCATTTTGTTTTTAAACAGCGGTTATCCCCGTTTCCATGCTGGGCAGGACGAACTTATTGGTATGATGGCCCATTGGGGCATTTACACCGAAGTGCATCAATTCAACGAAAAAATTCATACTTTCTGGCTTTACGAACCTTGGGCAAACCAAACCATAAATTACATCGATAATTTTTTAATGAAAGTTTTTCAATAATCAACTTATTACAATACCATGAAGAAACCTTTTTATTTTCTTTTTTTACTGCTTTTTGCATCAACAATAACCTTTGCACAAACTTCAAATCCCGACAAATACAAATACGATTTTGTAGTCGCCAAAGACGGCAGCGGCGATTATAAATACATACAGGATGCCATTGATGCCATGCGCGTTTTCCCGTTAAAGCCCATCACTCTTTACATTAAAAATGGCGTTTACACCGAAAAAGTAGAATTGCCCCGATACAATGTTGATGTTACTTTTATAGGTGAAAGTGTTGACAAAACCATTATTACTTACAACGATTACGCTGGCCGCGGAAAACACATCGGTACTTTTAATTCGTACACCGTTAAAATTTCGGGCAACCGATTTAAAGCTGAAAACATTACGTTTGAAAATTCGGCAGGTTCCGTTGGACAAGCCGTTGCCTTACATGTTGATGCCGACAAAGCCATTTTTAGAAACTGTAAATTTTTAGGAAATCAAGACACGATTTACCACGGCGGCGAATACAGTCGGCAACTTTTTGAAAATTGCTATATTGAAGGCACTACCGATTTTATTTTCGGCCCCGCAACTGCTGTGTTTAAAAACTCTACCATTCACTGCAAAAAGGACTCATACATAACGGCTCCCAACACGCCCAAAGACAAGGCCTTTGGTTTTGT
>CAZZDI010000328.1:0-1677 GCA_964653155.1 uncultured Flavobacteriaceae bacterium
ACTTTATGTGCGTTATTTTTCTGCCTGTTTTTTTAGTTGCAAATTCAAAGCTGTACGGGGCTCTTTCATTAAGTTCTTTTTGCGCCGGCTCAATAACTCTTTTCAGGAAATCATTAACCTGTTTGTATTTCCCCTCCAGCCTGAACATTGTTTTCAGGGCTTCAATCTTGTAGGTTATTGGCTCTTTTTTCTCGCTGAATAGTTCATAAAAGCGCATTGAATAAACGCTTTCAAACTGCATTATTGTTTTTAGTTCAAACTTCCGGAAGCCTTTGGAAAAATTGAGAATAGTCTCAAATATCTCATTGTGAATTTTGAACTCTACAAATTCATCGTACTTGTTTATTTTCGGCAGTTCTATCAGTCGGATAGGCTTCCAAATCTTATCGTCCTCATATTCAAATCTCTTATCGTTTAAGCGACGCAAAGCCTCTTTTACTCGAGTATGGTTTTTATCTTCTTCATCTTTCAAGAAGCACGAAATAGGCATTTTTATATCTCTATTGCCCCATAGGTCGGGGCTTATAGAAAACTTATCGTTAAGTTTTTGGCCTTTTAGTTGAGGTTGACAGAGTTCAACCAGACGGAACAATATCCGTTTCTCATAAACATCGAAATCATACCTTGCAGAGGTGAGAAGGTAACTTTGAATAACATCTTTGTTAGTGATTTTCATAAGGTTAAGTTTTAACTACGAGTTCTTGAATACTTTGATTTAGCCCAATTACGACATCTTGAATACAATAATAAATCATTATTACGACTTATACAAAAACAAGTCTTACAATGTATTCAAAAAGTCGTAGTTAAGGGGTTTTTAAGTATTCAAAAAGTCGTAGTATGTATTCAAGAAGTCGTAGTTAGAGAAAATAAAAACCTCTGCACGCCTTTGTTGGCGGGCGTTTCCAGAGGTTGAGCCGCTTGGCGGTAAGCATATGGTAAGTAATGTTTTTAGGTAAGTACATAAGTTTTTAGGTGTTGATAACTCCTGAAAACCTTGATTTATAAGGCATAAGGGAAAAAAACAAGACGAAACAAAAAAGCAAAGCATAAAAGAGAACAAAACAAACCATTCCGTGCCGTTTCGTTTCATTAAAAAAACGATTATGTTTGTATAAATCAAATCTATACAAAGGCATTCCGTTTTATTACTTAAATACTAAGAGAATGAAAAAATGCGAACAGTGTGGCGTATCGATGGCGGGCAAGCGAAAAACCGCCCGTTTTTGCTCCGATTTTTGCCGTTTAAAAGCATTCAGGGAGAAAAACGGGAGTAGGTACCAGAGACAGAAAGACGGGCTAGAAACGCCCCAAAACATCAAATCTTACACTTGTTGCGAAAATGCTCGGTTTTATTCTCCTGTAGCTCGATGGGGGGAGGTGTTAATTTGTGACAACTGCGGGGCCATTTGGCAACGCCTGGATAAAGTACCAGGAACCAGGAACCAGGAGCCGAAAGAAAATGATTAAAAAAGTACGTCAGGAGCAAGTTATGTTTGTGGCTAGCCAAAACGAGAGCAAGTTATGTTTTTGGACGCCCAAAACCCTACTTGCTAACTTGCTTTACCTGCCCTTCGGTTGGATGTTTTTTTCGAAAAAAATAGAAATATGAAGACACATTCTTTCCCTTATGCCTTTACGTTATTGCAGGGGGTCAAGGGGGAGCATCCCCTTTGC
>CAZZDI010000329.1:0-1665 GCA_964653155.1 uncultured Flavobacteriaceae bacterium
TAGATTTAGCTATATGCTTCGCTCTGGCCTTTTTTAAGTTCTATCACGGTTACTTCTGGCCAAATACCAACACGCCCCGGGTAACCCAAATATCCAAAACCGCGATTTACGTTAATGTACTGCCCCATTTCTTTATAAATGCCGGCCCAATATTTGTAGCGCCATTTGGCTGGGCTCCACTTTACCCATCCCGGAATTTCGATACCAAACTGCATACCGTGGGTGTGGCCACTTAAAGTTAAATGGTAATGTGCATCTTCCTTTAGCACTTGGTCTTCCCAATGCGAGGGGTCGTGGCTCAACAGGATTTTAAAATCGTTGGCATCAATATTTTGGGTAGCTTTTTTCAAATCGCCCGCTTTTTTAAATCCGCCGCGCCCCCAATTTTCAACACCCACAATGGCAATTTTTTGTCCGTCTCGTTCAACATACCGGCTTTCGTTCAGCAAGAGATTGAACCCCATATCTTTTTGCAACTGTTTTAAATCGTTTAAATTTTGGGTTTTCGCTTCCTTTGATGGCCAATTTACATAATCGCCATAATCGTGGTTTCCCAAAACCGAGAACACCCCATCTTTTGCTTTTAAGCTTCCAAACAAATCCTTCCAAGGCAACATTTCAGAAGATTTATTGTTCACCATATCGCCCGTAAAAAATAGGGCATCAACATTTTGCTCGTTAATCAAATTGATACCATATTCTATTTTTTTCCGATTGTCGAAACTCCCCGAATGTATATCGCTAATTTGGGCAATTCGGTAGCCATCAAAAGCATCGGGCAGGTCTTCAAAATTTAAGGTATAGTTCAGCACCCTAAATCGGTACTTTCCTTTGTACATGCCGTACAGCAATGAAGCAAACGGAATGGCCGCCGCGCCCAAAGCAATCTGACTGATGAACCGTCGGCGAGAAGGCATATGGAATCCTTCTTTTTTGGTTACCAATTTCTCGTAAAGTCCGTAAATAACCCTAACAATATCTTCTCCCAAAAGTAAAGGAATGAGCACCAATCCCAACGATATAAAGGCCAGCAAAAAGCCAAAAGCATAACTTTTGGCCGGGTTGAGCACCCTACCTTCGGAATACACCGTAAACTGGACGATAAAATTACCCGCAATAATCACCGCCATGGCGATAAAAAAGTACTGTAACCAAACATTTTTGGTTATGGTTTTAATGGCCTGAAATCCGTAAAATACGATAAAGGCATAAAAGAGAATGAATACTATCCAACGTAGCATAGGTGCTTTTTTGGGTTCAAAGATAAGGGTATTAGCCATGAATAGGGAGTCCTTGATTTTATTTAACTAATTGTTAAGATTTTCAAGCATAGCTCTTTATAAATACACTAGATTATAAATGCCGTTTTAAACATAACTTTTCGTAGTTTTGGTTTTCTATCAAAACACAATCCATGTCAGCACAAAAACGTCTTTTTTTGGTCGATGCCTATGCACTAATTTTCCGTGGCTATTACGCTTTTATAAAAAACCCACGAATCAACTCGAAAGGCATCGACACCTCGGCCATTATGGGCTTTATGAATTCGCTTTTGGATGTGATCAAGCGCGAACGCCCCGACCATTTGGCGGTGTGTTTTGATAAAGGCGGAAGTGCCGACCGTGTGGAAATGTTCGAGGAATACAAGGCCAACCGAGACGAAAC
>CAZZDI010000330.1:0-1663 GCA_964653155.1 uncultured Flavobacteriaceae bacterium
CCTGTCTTCCGCACTGGGACACCCAAAATTAAAAATTGAATAAATTTTGTAATATTTGGTGTTCCTCAGTTAGCAATATAGTTTTTGTTATGATTTCATCATTCGCTGGGTTTTTAATTTCAATTTGGTAAATGCTTTGGAGTATTTCGATAACTTTTTCGGCAGATAAATCGGATTTCTTTAATTTTAATTGTCGTTCTAATTCTTTGTAAACCTTGTAAGCAACGAAGTTCAGGCAGATGTGTGCTTCGATTCGCCTTTGTTTTCTGTGGTAGATGGGTCTGATTTTCAAATCGGTTTTGGCAATCCTGAACGCCTGTTCAATCTGCCATAAATGTGCATAATTCTCTAAAATTTCGTCTTTGCCAAGTTTGGCGTTGGTGATATAGCCTTTCAATCCGTCCCATTTTGCATCGGCATTAAACTTCACCTGGTCGATGGTTACGCTCACTTGGCCATCCAGTTTCAAGTATTTGTTGTAACCTCTGTTGTTGATGTTGGATTTTGTGAGTTTTCCTGATTTTATGCGTTTTTCGAGCTTTGTCAATCCTCTTTCCCTGTTGTGTTTGTCTTTCTTCGCTCTGCTATCGGAATACGTGATAATCAGCTTTAAATCGTCTTTGTTAATGATTTTGCTTTCGCCATTTTTCAGCGATAAGGATAGGATTTTGTTCTTGATGGATTTCGATTCGTTTTTGATTCTTGCCCCCAGAATAAATTCGTAACCTTTGGCTTGAAGTTCTTCTATGTTTTGATTGGAAAGAAGACCGGAATCGGCTACAATAACGAGTTTTTCGAGGTTATATCTTCTCTTAAAACCATCAATCACGGGAAGCATCGTTTGTCCTTCAAATCTGTTGCCTTCAAAAATGTCGTAAGCCAACGGATAACCGCCTTTGCTGACCAACAATCCTAAAACAATTTGCGGGTTTTGGTGCTTTCCTTCTTTTGAAAAACCAGTTTTTCGTAAATCATCTTCATCGTCTACTTCAAAATAGACAGTAGTTACATCGTAGAAAACAACGCTTATTTCGTTGCCCAAAACCAATTTTGTGTGTTCAAAACTAATTTGCTGAACTTCTTCTTTGTGAGCGTTATAAAGTTTATCCAAATACCGATAAACCTCGTCCTCTGAATAGTTTTTCCTTGCAAATCGATACAAATACTCCGTTGTTTTAAGTTTGCTTTTCGGGTAAACTAGCCGATACAAAACCAAATCTCTGAACAGTTCATCTTCAATTTTATTAAACCCGATTTCATCGAAAACCCTGCCCAAAACCAAATCAACCCCAACCAATTTGTGAGAAATGATGTTGTTTAAAACCGATTGAATCACAGAATTCGTATTGGTGAAATCCAATTCTTGAACACCTATATGATTTTTGATAAATGTCTTTCCTTCTTCCAAAAAAACTTGAATATCAGAAGGATTTGAACTGCTTCCTATAGTTTTTAATACCTTGTATTTGCCTGAGCTCTTATCAATAATCTGAACACTGACAACTCCACTTTTATTTTTCTTTTGTCTCACAAACATCTGACAAAAGTAGAAAATTAACGTCCTGGGACACCCAAAACAGTAAAACGAAAAACATTAAACCACTAAATATCTGATGTTTATAAAATATTTTTTTCGGATTTATAGAAAAGTGCGGAAGACAGG
>CAZZDI010000331.1:0-1609 GCA_964653155.1 uncultured Flavobacteriaceae bacterium
TTTAACGATTTTGAATTCGAAGGAAAAACGGGTGATTTAGGCGTTGTAAAAACCATTTTTGGTTTCCATATCATTGAAATCGAAGGTCAAAAAGATAAAAAGAAAGCGGTTCAAGTAGGAACAATAGCTAGAGAGATTGAACCTTCTGAAGCCACAAGCAACAAAGTGTTTAGAGATGCTTCTAACTTTGAAATTGAAGCCGCAAAAGGCGATTTTGAAGCTATTGCCAAAGAAAAAAACTTTACCGTTCGTCCGGTAAACAGCATTAAGGCTTTGGATGAAAGTATTCCTGGCATTGGAAACCAGCGCCCTATAGTACGTTGGGCATTTAACGAAGATTCTGAAACAGGCGATATCAAGCGTTTCAATGTGTCCGGTGGATACGTTATCGCTCAATTGGTAGCCAAGCACGAGGCTGGTGTAATGTCGGTTGAAGATGCCACAGCAAAGGTGTTGCCAATTCTTAAAAAAGAAAAAAAAGCTGAAATTATTAGAGATCGCGTTTCTGCCTCTACATTAGAGGATTTAGCTGCCGCTGAAAAAACAACTGTAAGAACTGCTAATGGTGTGAATATGAAAAATCCAACCATTTCTGGTGCTGGTCGTGAGCCATTGGTAGTGGGGGCTGCTTTTGGTTTGGAAGAAGGTGAAACATCAAAATTAATTGATGGGTCAAACGGTGTTTACATGATTCAAGTGGTTAAAAAGACGCCTGCTGTTGAGTTGGATAACTACCAAGCTGCAGCCAATAGAGTTGAAATTCAAAAATCAAGTGCTGCAAACTCTAAAGTTTACAATGCTTTAAAAGAAGCTGCCGATATTGAAGATAACCGAGTTAAGATTCAAATTCAGTAGAAAGTAGTTCAAAAATAATATTAGTATATCAACAAAAAGCTCCGCATTTGCGGGGCTTTTTGTTTTTCATATGTGTTGATTGTCATTTCGAACGTAGAGAGAAATCACATTACATTTGGACTCAACTGGATTTAAAGTAAATAAATGATTTCAGCAGAAAAAGTTCATTCACAAAACCATATCGGCATAAGGGATAACTGTATCAAAGCCTTTTTCCTTGAAATATTCGGTTGGATTGTCTTTGGAAGTCACCAAAACAAAATCGCCGCCCCAAGCACCAAGGCTTTTTACAGCACCGCCAAAATCATTAAAAAGTAAACGTTTTACAGTAGTTTGATTGGTTATTTTACTGATAATATTCTCATGTGAATAGAGCAGGACTTCAAAATCTTCAAGGTTTTCAACCGAAAGCATTTTTTGGGTGATGCTATTCAAATCTTGAATCAATGCTGAGGAGTTGCCTTTATTGTCATGGTAGTGTTTTATCCCCTCCCGGCTGTTTTGTTTTTGGTTTAAATAGACAAAATACAAGTGGTCTTTAAAAGATGGGTTAAAATCCACCTGATTAACCACGGGCTTTCCGTTAACCAATTGATAGGTTATAGCTTGGTTGTTTTGCGCACAAGCGATATCATAACCGCTACCACCAAAGGTGTTTTTTAAAAGTTGGTAAGGGTCAACACCCGCCCATTGGGCTAAATTGTTTATTAAAGTAGAGGAAGTGCCCAAACCCCAATGTCTTGGGAAATCGAGT
>CAZZDI010000332.1:0-1593 GCA_964653155.1 uncultured Flavobacteriaceae bacterium
GAATTTGAGGGCAACATCAGTTGGGGCTACAACCCTTCGTTTTATATGGCTTTAGATAAGGCTTACGGTACGGCCAACGATTTAAAAGCCTTTGTTGATGCTTGCCACCAACGCGGTATGGCCGTAATAACCGATGTGGTTTTTAATCATTCTTTCAGTCAATCGCCTTTATTGCAAATGTATTGGGACAGTGCCAACAACCGTCCGGCAGCCGATAGCCCGTATTACAACCAAAACCATAATTTGGTGGACAACACCAGTGCCCATTGGGGTTACGATTTTAACCATGAATCTTCATATACCGTAAATTTCTTTAACGATGTATTGAGTTTTTGGATGAACGAATACAAAATAGATGGCTTCCGTTTCGATTTCACCAAAGGGCTTTCAAACACCATTTACTCCGGAGCCAACAACTGGGCCAGTGCGTATGATGCTGATAGAATTGAAAACCTTAAAGCCTATGCAGACCATGTTTGGGCTAATAACCCGGGCAACGAAGCTTATGTGATTTTCGAACATTTATCAGACAATAACGAAGAAACCGAGCTAGCCAACTACGGCATTATGCTTTGGGGAAACCTCAACCACAGTTTTAACCAAAACACCATGGGCCATAGTGATGGTGCTGATGTATCGTGGCTCTCTTACCAAAACAGAGGATGGAACAACCCGCACATTGTTGGCTACATGGAAAGCCATGACGAAGAACGCTTAATGGTGAAAAATTTGGCTTACGGCAACTCAAACAGTGGATATAATGTGAAAGATTTAGCTACAGCCCTCGATAGACAAGAAGCCGCTTCGGTGGTTTTTTACGGTATTCCGGGACCTAAAATGATTTGGCAATTTGGCGAACTAGGCTACGATAAAAGCATTAACTGCGAAAACGATATTAACGATGGTAGTTGCAGACTTGACGAAAAACCCGTAGCATGGACGCTGGGCTACAATAACAATGCCGACCGTATCGATTTAAGGGAAGTTACCGCTAAAATGATTGCTTTAAAAAAGCAGTTCCCCTCAACTTTCAACACTGATAATTATAATTTGAATGTTAATGGCTTGGTGAAACGCATCAATTTGTACGACAACGCAGGTAGTTTAGATGTGGTAATAGTGGCGAATTTTAGTGTGACTACACAATCTGTGAACCCCAATTTCCCTTCAACCGGAACGTGGTACGAACAATTTTCAGAGACCTCTATCAACGTCACCACCCCAACAGCCTCTTTAAGTTTACAGCCAGGGGAATACAGGCTATATGCAAAAACGGAAAACTTAAGCACAAGCACAAAAGTGTCCAGCACCATGAAAATATTCCCAAACCCGGTTCAAAACACATTTTCCATCAACAAACCTATTGATGCTATTAACATTTACAGCATTACCGGAAAATTGGTAAAAAGTTTTAATGGCCATTTTGAAAAAAACCATCTGTTCAATATTTCAGAATTACCAAAAGGCATGTACCTAACAAAGATAAAAGGAAGCACAAAGGAGTTAACAGTTGTAAAACTTGTAAAAACCTAATAGTGTGGTTTAGTTTGTTTATTGGAGGGTCTAAAAAGTGATTTTTAGACCTTCTTTTTT
>CAZZDI010000333.1:0-1589 GCA_964653155.1 uncultured Flavobacteriaceae bacterium
CGTAACGTTCGCTTTTTTCTTGTGGTTATTTTGGAGGGTTTAGAACATGTGGTTCATAACTCCCCTGTTTTGGGATGGTTTATGTGGTTTTGAAGTTTTTAAACCGTTGAAACGGTTTGGTTATCCGTTACATTTCCATAGCCCACGGTTTAAACCGTGGGCTATGGTTGGCTATTGTTTTTTATAACAATGGATTTATCCATTTCCCTCAACTTATTTTTTTATGGTGTTCGTGAATCGATACGTTTTATTTGGTTGCTTGTTCTACAATAGCAATCTCTTCTTGTGTTAAGCTATAAAGCTGATAAATCTTATCATCTTTGTCTATTCCTAGAAGTGGGCAGGTTTGCTTTTATGTTAATACCAGAGAATTTCCAGCATATCTAAAACATACAAACCACTGGTTATACGTATATTTGCAACATATTATAAATTATAATTTTTAACTACTTATGTCCCAATTACTTTTCAATCCGTTTCAGGATTTCATTTTCGATGATCACTTTTGTTTTCTTACCGGCAATTTGACAAACGACACAATATCTGTGTTCCCAGAATGGCTTATGGCACATTTTAAATTTGGGGATGAGAGTATTGAAATGATGGATAAAACGAAAAGATATTGCTACAAGGATTTGAAATTACCTTGCTCTCCTGAGGTAAAAGAAGTTTTTATGGCCTTGGACATTCAAATTCAGGAAGCTTATGCACAAGGGTATCCTGGCATGGCGTCTCTGGATGAGACCTTGCTTTTTCAATGGACTGGCAGAATAGTGTATGGTCTGTTGTATTACGAAATGCAATACGAAAGGGATAGGTTGCTGAAACAAGGAGAGACCTTTCAGCTTTCTACAACCTTGAAAGAGCGTTTTGGGCATTTTCACCTCATGCTACAGTCCATTATAGAACCTATTACTTTTGAAGGCAAAAAGCCTTGGAGCATTGTGGTTTTTCCTCTTAAATATTCGGAAGATATTTTTAGTTATCGCGACGATGCCATTAATTTAATGTTCCAGTTTGGTGTGAACGGGTTTGGCTTTATTGCCTGTTTACAGGACAATGGTGTTATTAAAGAAAAACAACAGGCCTTGCTGGACAAGATGTCTGGACATGTGCTACATCCTGTCCAGTTTGAAGAGTTGTACGCCAGGTTTCATTATTTGGATTATATCTTGAAATACCAACCTAAATACCAGATTGATAGTCATGAGCATGGCATGAGTATCCAAATAGACAGCTCCGGCCAACCACCTGTATTCGGATTTTGGGACGAGGATGTATTTGCGCAATTACTTGCAAATTACTGGCAGGTTTATGGCATTGAAAAAGACCATATTTTACGTTTTCAGAAGCCTTCTCTAAGCTTTCTTGAGAATCCGTATAGCCAAGAATTTATTGTTCCGGAAACGATAGACTTGCCTTTTTAAGAAACTATCATTATTCATTTGGGTGTAAATTTCAAATCCCTGCCTTAAAGCAAAACACCTTAGGTGGCAGGCAGGTTCCGTCTGAAGGGAGGTGCTTTTTTGAGTTATGTTGAACTAAACCTAAAGGTAGCTTCACGAGACAGTTACGTCACGATTCACTAC
>CAZZDI010000334.1:0-1567 GCA_964653155.1 uncultured Flavobacteriaceae bacterium
CTGGCATAGGCTCCCGTTAGGTTTTTAAGATTGATTTCGGCCACGCCCAAGGCCAGGGACGGCTCGTTGGGCAGTTCCTTTTCAATGCCCAGTTTTTTAACCTGTTCGTGTACTTTGGCAATGCCCACTTTATCCAAAACCTTTACGGCAATGGTGTTTACCGATTGGCTCAGGGCTTTTTCTAAAGTAAAATTGATGTGCGGGTCTTCATCTTTGTTGCCCGAATTGCTGGGTGTCCAATCGTCATAATTGGTATAAGTCACCTCGGCCAAGGAAAAGTAGGTGCAGGGTTTCATACCATTTTCAATAGCAGCAGTATAAACAAAAGGCTTAAAGGTAGAACCCACCTGCCTTTCGCTTTGCGACACGTGGTCGTATTTAAAAAAGCGGTAATCGATGCCGCCAATGTAAGTACGAATGGCTCCCGTGCTGGGCTCGATGCCCAACATGCCTGTATTTAAAAATTTGAGGTAATGCCTCAAACTGTCTTTTAGCGTGATGGTTTTTACGGTATCGCCCGCCCAACTGAACAGTTCTACAGGGCGTTTTTTAGCCAAGGAGTCCTGTATCTTTTCTTCGGAAAGTCCCTGCGCTTTTAGCTTTTTGTAAATGGGCAAACTTTTCATCGCCGCGCTGATGAGGCGTTCATTGCTATTCCATGGGGCTCCTTTTCCGTAGGAGGCTTCAAAATCGGCTTGCAATTTCGCCATGTGTTCTTTCATAGCTTCCTCGGCCAACACCTGCATATCGTAATCTAAAGTGGTGTGTACAACCAGTCCGTCTTTGTACAAATCGTAGGTTTCGCCGTTAGGCTTTTTTATGGAATCCAGAACAGCGGCCAGCTCCTTTTTTACCTGCTCCCGAAAATAGGGCGCCACGCCCAAATCGTGGTTGAACGAACGGTAATTTAAAGCCAAAGTATCGGCCTGACAGACATTCAATGAATCTTCCGAGATATAATCGTATTTATACATTTGATGCAGCACCACATTACGGCGCTCTTGGCTGCGTTGCACATTTAACCGCGGATTGAAATAATGGTTCGCCTTGAGCGTGCCCACCAAAGTAGCGGCCTCCGAAACGGTTAATTCCGAAGTGGTTTTATTGAAGAATTTTTGCGAGGCACTTTCCACGCCATAGGTATTATCAGAAAACGGTACGGTATTGAAATACAGTGTTAAAATATCGTTTTTGGAATAAATAGCTTCAATCCGCTTGGCGATAATGGCCTCCTTAAATTTGTTGATCACCAAGCCTAAAAATGCATAATCTTTGCGTCCGAATAAATTTTTGGCCAATTGAAGTGTGATGGTACTTCCGCCTCCCGAAGATTTGTCCTGTAACAAAATACTTTTGAAGAACACCCGCAATAAACTCACATTATCGATACCGTCGTGCTCGTAAAACCGAACATCTTCCGTGGCAATTAAGGCTTCAATAAGGTGTTTGGGAAAGTCGTGGAATTCCAACGGCTGGCGGTCGTAAATAAAGTATTTGCCAATCAGTTTACCATTTTTATCCAGTACTTCGGTGGCCTCTTCCTGCTTAATGGAACTCAGTTCTTCTT
>CAZZDI010000335.1:0-1558 GCA_964653155.1 uncultured Flavobacteriaceae bacterium
GCCGTCCAAGTTTTAGGGTTTCCTGCCGAAGTGAACACAATCTTCACCCCTTCTTCTACAATAATATCCATGATTTTTTCAATATCGGGATATAACATCGGTACATTAACCCCGAAAGGTTTATCTGTTGCTTTCTTGCATTTTTGGATGTGCTCTCGAAGCACTTCCGGGTACATGGAACCTGCCCCTATCAATCCTAAAATACCTGAGTTACTCGCGGCCGAGGCCAATCGCCAACCACTGTTCCAAACCATACCGGCCTGAATAATTGGGTATTTTATATTGAAAAGTTGAGTGATTTTATTGGACATTTACCTTTTTATAAGTTTGAGGGTTTTTGACGCATTTGCCAATTGAATTTTTACAAAATATACCCCCGCAAATAATGAAGCAATATTTACTTGAGGCTTTGAGGGTGTCGATGCAAATTCCAAAACATGCTTGCCGTACACATCAAAAATATCGATTTTAAAAGTAGCATTTTCATTGAAACTAAAAAACAATTTATTTGATGCTGGATTGGGAAACATGTTTACCTTCATTTCATTTTCCCCTAAAACGCCGGCTGTTCCCAAAGCTTTGCTCAAAGCTAATTCCAAATCAGGAATCCCATAGCCTAAAAAGTTATCCGGATTTTCAAATTGCGATGCCGACTCCCGAACAATCTGCATCAATTCTGCATTGGTTTTTCCAGGCAAGGCCTGCCACAAACAAGCCATTGCCCCTGCCATAATGGGAGCACTAAACGATGTACCGTTTGCCGCAACTATGGCATCGTCTTCACGAATAACTACACTAGCCAGACCTTGCGCCACAACATCTGGTTTTTGCGTTGGCTGGAACGCATTGCCCACCGAACTGAAAGAAGCGTAATCGCCATTTGGATTTACTGCTCCTATTGAAAATACTCCCGCCGAATCGGCCGGTGCGCCAACGCCTGCTTCACCTGAATTTCCGGCAGAATTTACTATGAGTAACCCTTTTTGAAAAGCGATATTAGCACCGCGTGAAACGAACGTGGTGTTTCCGTTAAAATCTGACGATGAGTAGGCATAATTTGAATTATCGTAAAATGAACCGTAACCCAACGATGAGTTTATCACATCTACCCCTAAACTATCTGCGCGCTCGGCCGCTTCAACCCAGTAACTTTCCTCTACGGGGTTTTCGCTAGATTCATCTTCGGTAGTAAACAAATAATAGGATGCATTTGGCGCCGTTCCCACATACTGCCCTTCAATATATGCGGCCATGGCGCTAAGCACCAAAGTACCGTGGTTTCCTGATGTGTTGGTATAAACATCATCATCTCTGTTTACAAAATCGTAAGCCCCAATAAGGTTACCAGCATCCCTCATCCGTTGGAAAGCCACCATGATATTTACGTTTGGAAATCCGCCATCGAGTACTGCAATGGTTACGCCTTCACCTGCATAATTTGAAAGGTGTAATTGGTTGCCTTTAATCATTTCGATTTGATTCAGCGCATTGCCATAATTGAACTCTGTTAAAACCGTTTCTGTTTTCGACTTTACTTTTATTTCTTCTCCTTTTGAAG
>CAZZDI010000336.1:0-1556 GCA_964653155.1 uncultured Flavobacteriaceae bacterium
GTATTTTTATAGCCCTTTGGCAATTGTTCATTATCCATCATTTAATCCTTTTTAAAAGTTCATTAACCAAAGAATCCATTCGCGAAAAGGCAAACCATTTTTTGCCCAAATCTTTGAGCGAGGCGCCTATATGGTAGAGTTCCTTGTGGTCGATAATTAAAAACCTGTCGTGGCTATTGGCGAATGCCTTAATCTCAATGCTTGGATACTGTGCATTGTGCTTTTTTACATCCAATTGCAATGCTTTATTAATCTCTTTTGTATAAATGCTTGCAGATACTCCTATATTTCGCTTGCTCAACAGCGTAAGAACCGATTCATCAATGTAATTATCAATAAGAACAATGCTTTGGGTTGCTGATTTTATCAAGTTGACAGCAAAGGTATAGGCATCAAACACCTGCCCGTCGAAGAAAATTCCCATATCAGGCGTGGCTTGTCCGCTTTCCAGTGCTTTGAATATTCTTTCAAATTTCTCATCCGTTTGAATTTGTTTCAATTCAATGCGGTCAAGTCGTTGAAATACAGAAGCATTTTGAAATAAAAACTTACGCATGGCCACAAAAGCCCTTGCAATGGTAATGCTCACCTCTGCTGCTTTTTCGCTTTTAAGCACACCGGCAACAGCAGCTACCCCCTGTTCGGTAAATACATACGGAAGATGTCCGCCCAGGCTTTGTTTAGAAGGTATCGCATTTTGCGATACCAAACTATCAACCTCGTTTTCCGTTAATTGAAATACAAAATCTGGAGGAAATCGATTTGGGTTTCTTTTAACTTGCTCCCTTAGCCTTATAGGTTTTACTTCATAAAATGAAGCTAAATCTTTGTCCAATATTACCTGCACATCACGTAGCATCACTATTTTTGACTCAATATGCTGCTGCTTAACTATTTCCATACAAACCCCATTTTTTGAAGGTGAGTATTCACTTTACTTTCAAGGCTGGCAACTTCGGTAGTTTGCTGTGGCAGCGTTGTTTCGTAGCGTTCTGCAAGTTCCTTTATACGCTGGGTGAGTCGTTGGCTAATGCGTTCCATTTCGGTTTTTACATCACGCTCCAAAACGCTCATCCATTTGTCGTCTACCACCAGTTGCTTTATTTCGTCCTCGGTAAGGGTCTTATAGCGTTCAATTACCTTTTTATCGAGTTCGGCAAGGGCTTCTTTTATTTTTTTGTTAATAGCGGTTTGATCATCAATCAGTTTTAAATATGCTTTCAATACTTTAATTTCTTCGGCATTTTCAGTTTTCAATTTTGGTGTATCAATTGCTTTCAATCGCTTTTGCACATTCCCTTTGTTTACCTTATCGGGAACATCGGCGAATAACCCTTCTTCGGTATTATGTTCTTCTTCCAGTTCGGAAATTTCTATTGCAATGGTTTCTTTTTCGGCTTCGAGAGTCGCAATGTATTGCGCCTCTACGCCGAAATAGCGGTCAATTACCAACGATTTTGGCACCAGGTCGCAATCCCATTCGGTTACCGATTTGGTTTGCTTGGTAATGGTCAGTTCTGCTTTCCAGCCTTCAACCGAAAGGTAGTAGCAATCGT
>CAZZDI010000337.1:0-1545 GCA_964653155.1 uncultured Flavobacteriaceae bacterium
AAATTCCGTTGCAAAACCAATATGTAAAACGGCAGGCCATTTCAAATGAAAATAAAATCGATAATAAAGCACTGGCCGCCAAACGCGAATTTGACAGCATCAATGCCAGTTTGCAAACTTTTGAAAACCCAAAGTTCGGAAGTCAGTTAAACATTCCGTTTACGCACAGCGACTATGCCCGTTTTGATCGCGGAATGAATTTAGTGGGCACGAACAGCCATACAGCGTCGAAACCTTTTGTTTATGAGGATGTTTCAAAATATTACAATTTTAAAGCCGAACAGGAACAGTTGAAAAAAGAAACCGGAACTTGGGCAGGCAAAAAACTGTGGAACGAGCATTTGGTACAACTTCAAGGGAAGGAGTATTGGTTCACCATCGACCCCATTTTCGATTTGCAACTGGGAAGCGATGCTGAAATTGGTTCGACCTACAATAACACCCGCGGACTTTTAGTGCAGGGTGGATTGGGCAAAAAACTGAATTTTTACACCACTGTTTTTGAAAGCCAAGGGCGATTTGCCGATTACGTGAACCGGTATGCGGAAAGTTTAAAAGCTTTTGGGCCTGATCCGGCCATTATTCCCGGCCGTGGCATTGCCAAGCGTTTTAAAACCGATAGTTACGATTATCCCGTGGCCGAAGCATACCTGTCGTACGCGCCAACCGATTTTATGAATGTGCAGTTTGGGCATGGTAAAAATTTTATTGGTGATGGTTATCGGTCGCTATTGTTGAGTGATGTGGCGAGTCCGCATCCCTTTTTAAAACTGAACACCAAATTCTGGAAAATAAAATACACCAACACGTGGATGTGGCTAAAAGATGTTCGTGACGAAGCGGTGGCCGACAAAGCCTTTTTAACCAAATACATGGCCAATCATTATTTAAGTTGGAATGTGTCGAAACGCTTAAATATTGGGTTGTTCGAATCGGTGTTGTGGACTAACTCCAATAACCGCGGGTTTGATGTGAATTATTTAAATCCCATTGTGTTTTACCGTGCCATTGAGTTCGAAACAGGGCAAGGTGCCGGAAATGCGCTTTTGGGGGCCACAGCAAAATATAAATTCAGTGACGAGGTGAATGCCTACGGACAATTCATTTTAGATGAATTTTCGTTGGGCGATATTAAAGGCGGTGAAAGAAGTTGGAAAAACAAATACGGCTACCAACTTGGGGTGAAATATTATAATGCCTTTAAAGTGGATAATTTGTTGTTGCAAATGGAATACAACCGTATTAGGCCGTTTACCTATTCGCATAACACCATTGTGCTGAACTACGGGCACAACAACCAAAGCATGGCGCATTTGTGGGGCGCCAATTTTAGTGAACTCATTTTAATTGGCCGTTACCGTTACCAACGTTGGTATGGCGATGCCAAGTTTATTTTCGGTATGCGCGGACTCGATTTTAACAACGGTACCGACAATTTTAGTTACGGTGGTGATATTTACCGCGATTATAACGACCGCCCTTTCGATACCGGCGTAGAAGTAGCGCAAGGTATTAAAACCAATAGTTTTTACGCCAATCTGCAAG
>CAZZDI010000338.1:0-1538 GCA_964653155.1 uncultured Flavobacteriaceae bacterium
GTGCAATGAGTTTTCAACAAACTTATTAAGTTTTGAGACAGTCTGACGGTCTCGTGTATGAGCAGTAGCGGATTTTATACAACTACTTTTCGGATTACAATATACTTTAATAAAATAAAATAGCGGTTCAAGTTTACACTTAAACCGCTATTGCTTATACACAATGTTGTGCATAGTGCTTTATTCTTCGGGTTTTGTATAAGTAACAATATCAACTCCAATTCCGTTTGGGTCTTTGATAGCAAAATGTCTGTCGCCCCAAGGTTCATCTCGGATTTCGATTTCCATCTGGATACCCTTTTCTTTTAGTTGATTGTACACTTCATCCACATTTTCAACTTCTATGGTCAAATACACTCCTTTTCCATTAAATTCCGATTGGAAAATGGGTTTTTGACTTGGGTGATTTGGTTGTAAAAAACTGATTTCTGCCGATTGGTCAGGTGTGTGAAGCAATATATAAAATTCATTTTCAAAGCTGACTCCAAAGTCCAAAATCTCAGTGTAGAATTTCTTGGTTTCTTGTAATTTTTCTGTAATGATTCCTGCGTTAAGTTTCATCTTTTTTGTTGTTTGTGCATTTGTCCAACCTACTGTAAGAACAAACACGGTTAATACTAATGCTTTCATTGTCAATGATTTTGTTTACACAAATTTAGGTTGACAATAAGCCGAGGAATTGTAAAAATCGGACAAACTTAGCGGAAGGCTTCGGAAGGTGTTACTCCGTAATATGTTTTGAAATTTTTGATAAAATGAGCTTGGTCAAAAAATCCAACATCAAAGTACAGTTTGTTTTCTTTTAGACTTTGTTTTGAAGGTTTTGCATTTAAAATATGCTGAAAACGCACAACATTACTAAAGGATTTTGCAGTTGTACCGATATAAAAATTGAAAATTCTGCGAAGTTGTCTTGGACTTAATCCTGTATTAAGGTCTTTTTCGGTGTCCAAAAACCCATTTCTTTTGAAAATCAGATTTAACGAATCCAAAAAACGGTGGTCGTAGCTAATATTTTGCAGTTTTAAAAATTCGATTAACTTTTCATTCAGGATTTTTGTGATATTTTCAAATGAATCGGCTGGTTTGATTTTTGAGTTTATCCACTCTGAAAAGTTAGGCAAAATTTTGTTCAGTTCTTGAGATTGATTGCTTAAAGTCTTGGCATCAACTCCGAACAAATGTGTAAAAGCAGAGGGTAAAAATCGAATGCCGATATAATCAAATTCTTTTCCGATTGGAAACTGAACGAACTTTCGGCAAAATCCCATCACAAAGTTTTCAGTCGGTTGCTTGTGGTCAAAAAATATGTCAATACAACCGTCAGAAACCACTCGGTAATTATAATCACTTTTTAAGGGTTTCTGTGTTTTAAGTTGCCAAAAACAATAAATAAGGTTCTCGATTTCTTTATTTGGCTTGCTTTCTTGATAACTTATTTCGTTATCGTTAGCCGAAACTGTTGGTTGAATCGGTCTGTAGTATTCTCTTATGAGTTTCAGTTCATTCACTGCGTTTTTTCGCATTATGCACAACGT
>CAZZDI010000339.1:0-1519 GCA_964653155.1 uncultured Flavobacteriaceae bacterium
GAACCTCTGTTTTTGATAGTTTTCCGAGGCATTTGATAGCGATTGACTGCGCTGCAATGGCTTTGTGTTCCCGTGGTTCCAAAGTGTCGTTAAACAGGTTAAAATGGTCTTTTACTTCTTGCTCCGGAAAGCTTGGCCGGATTCCTTTTTTCCAGTTGATGAGTTGCTGAACGGCTGTTGTTTCGGTTCCTTCAAAGTTTTTCATTGTTGATTTTTTTGTGTTGGATATCTCATTTTGAAAATTTCATTGTCACTTTGCTTTTGGGCTGCATCCATGAACCAGTTAAAGGCTTGAGCTTTTGTGAGTGTCTTTTCCCGTAAGCCCTTTAAATCCTTATATCTTTGATTGCAAAAACGGTCTCCTTCATCGGCGCAAGCTCCAGTTATATTGATTGCTTTTTCACTTGTGAGACCAAGACAGCCCTGGAGGAATTTTAATATTTCATGAAATAACTCGAAAGCTACCCCCTTGCGCAGTTCTTCTAGTCTTTCATCAGAAGATTTGTATCGGGTGTGTATTTTGAAAACCAATTGGTCGTGTGGTTTGCGCCCTCTGCCCCCTTGTTTTTTCAACTCATCGCTTGTTTCCGTGGAGTATTCAAACCAAAGGTCTGATTTTTCATTGTTGTAAAGCTCTTCTTTTGCGGGTTCGAGCACTTTCTTTTTTAAGTCCCCGAGTGCGTAGTTTACTTTCAACTTTGCTTTGAAATCATCAATTTTAATTCTCCAACCTCCTTTGCTTTTCCAACTGCAAAGCATTTTATACAGTCTCTTACTGTGCCCCCCTGATAGGGACATGGATGCAATTTTGTTGTAATATGTTCTTTCGCCTCCTGATTCTCCAAGCCAAAAGAGAAAGGGGAGTGCATCAGTGTTTATCTTTATTTGGATAAAATTATCAGACTTCAATACGGTCGGAAATAAAACCCCATCAACTTCTACTTCTCTGTTGTTTTTTGGACTTATGTAAGTATATCCGAACTCTCTGTGCTTTATTTTTTTGAGCCATTTAAAAGTATCGGCAGGTTTTAGATGTGGTGCTATTTCTCTTAGGTCAAGATTTAAGACGGGTTCACCCCATAGGTTTCTGTCCATCATTTTACCTTTGTATAGTTCTGCTTGAAAACTATCCATTACAAGGGTAAATAGATTTTCCTCTAATGCTGTTATAGCATAGCGCATCATCGTAACCCTATTGGGTTGAATGATTGTATCTGGGTGTATCTTTGCAGGTTTCATGTTTCAAATATAATAAAAAGGCCCAAAAAAACAAAAGGCCATTTTAAAAAAAAAACAGGTCGAGAAAAGGCCATTAAAAGGTCGAGAAAAGGCCATTAAAAAAAGAAAATAGGTCGAGAAAAGGCCATTAAATTAAATTTTCAACCTCTGGAAAGCCGCGCCAGTCGTGGGCTGTAGCGATTCGTAAAAACCACTACAATAAGAGTACTCTTCAATAAGTATTACAATAAGAAAGGGCTTCGCCTCAAAAAAAAAGGTTTATACGGGTCTGGTCGAACTT
>CAZZDI010000340.1:0-1504 GCA_964653155.1 uncultured Flavobacteriaceae bacterium
TAAAATTTAGTTTTAGTTTAGTTGATAAAACCATGTACAGTTTTATACTGTGCATGGTTTTTGTTTTTCTAATAGTGAGTTGTTGTTATTGTGGCTTAATTGATTGAATGGTAATTTTGCCCGTTTTTAAGCCTTTACCCAATACCGCTAAATTAATAGCTCCAGTTTCTTTTGTGGCCTGTACCAATACGACCAATTTTCCACTGAAAAGTTTCATGGTAGGCAAATGGAATGGTTCCAATGAAGTGGCATCGCCGTTGCATGCCGCGCGGTATGTGCCTTTTCCGGTAACTTTAAATTTTAACTGATTCGTGGCTGTTGGGCAGGGAATCCCGTTTTTATCAACCACCGATACCTCTACAAAACTAATGTCCTTGCCATCAGCTGTTATCGTTTTTCGGTCGGGTGACAAAACAATTTCATAAGGTTTTCCTGCGGTTTTTATGCTTTTTTCGGCCACCGGATTTTGGTTATCGTCAAAAGCAACAACCTTAACGGTGCCGGGTTTGTATTTTACATCGGTCCACATTAATCGATACCTGTGCTGTGGCGTTTTTTTGCTATTTTTCTTTTGTATGCCCATACTTTTTCCGTTTACAAAAAGTTCGGCACTGTTGTAATTGGTGTACACAAAAACGGGCGTGGTTTCACCTTCCCGACCTTCCCAATTCCAGTGCGGTAAAATATGCAGGGTTTCGTCTTCGATATTCCATCGGCTTCGGTACAGGTAAAAACGGTCTTTAGGGAGTCCCGCCAAATCCGAAATTCCAAAATAAGAACTACGCGAAGGCCATTTTTCGTCATACGGCGTGGGTTCGCCCAAATAGTCGAATCCCGTCCAAACAAATTCACCCAAAACCCAAGGTTTGTCGTCCTGTAAAATAAAATCATCTTCTGGCAGGTTCGACCAACTGCAATATTCTAAATCGTAAGATGAAGACTGATAATCGTTATGTTGCACCATGCTGCCTTTTTCAACAGGAAAATGGTAAATGCCACGCGAACTTACGGTTGAAGCAGTTTCCGAACCTAAAATAAAGCCTTGTGGAAATTTGTTGTTGGCCTCTTCGTAAAGGTGCACCCGATAGTTTAACCCCGGAATATCCAATAGGGCACCAAACCCCGATTCCATAACGGCTTTAACTTGGTCCATGCCCACGGTAACGGGGCGGGTGGGGTCTTCCCGGTGGAAAATATCCTGTAGCCATTTGGCGCGTTTTACACCTGCTTCGCCCCATTGGTCGGGTACCTCGTTACCCGAACTCCACATCACGATGCTGGGGTGGTTCCTGGTGGCATGTACTAGGTTTACAATGTCTTTTTCAGCATAATCATCAAAAAATTGATTATAACCATTTTTAACTTTTGGTTTTTTCCATTCGTCAAAACTTTCGGCCAAAAACAGAAAGCCCATTTCGTCGCAAAGTTCCAATTGTTCCAACGAAGGCATATTGTGCGAGCTTCGAATGGCGTTGCAGCCCATATCCTTTAAAATGGTGAGTTG